>JBCCYT010000008.1:0-56114 GCA_039188975.1 Actinomycetota bacterium | reverse complement strand
CGCGATTTGTGTTCACGGCGGCCTTCTTTGGGTCCGCGGGATCGACTGGGAAGTACCAAGGTCACTTCGACGGCGTGGCCTCATTGAGTGGCTGTCAGGGCGTCCGATACCGGGTGCACGACCCCGTCCAGGGTCGCCAGTCCTCGAGTATCTCGTTGCGCACTCCACACACACTGCCGGACGTCACCTTGTCGACGTCGCCCTGCGAGGGCACAGATCCGTATCTGGGGCGTGTCCATCCCGACGATCTCGAGAGCCTGCTTGCGCTCGTGGAGCTGGTGCTCCCCGATGCTCACGCCATCGTGCGGGTTCGTGACGAGCGCGGTGCGTGGATCCTCGTCGAGCATCGGGTCCGGGTCGAGAACGACCTGGTCGTGCTCGAGCGGCTCGATGTCACCATGCTCGAGCAAGAACGGGCCCGTCAGGGTCGGACCGATGCCTACTGGCGCACGATCTTGCGAAACGGCCACGAGCCGATCGCCGTGCTCGACCCGGTGACCCGTCGGATCCGCCACGCCACCGACCATCTCGCAGAACTCCTCGACACCGACCCAGCGTGGCTCGAAGGACGAGCGCTCAGTGCGCTCGTCCACCGCGACGATCACGACGTGATCGAGGCGCAGCTCGACCAACTCGACCCCAACCAGGGCCGGCTCGTCACCGAGCTGCGCTTGTTGACCCCCGGCGCTGACGTCCGCTGGATGGAGGCTGTCCTGAGCGATGCCCGTCATGATCCTGACGTGGCCGCCATCGTCGTGAACCTTCGCGACATCGGGGACCGAAAGCGGGCTGAGGAGCAACTCCAGTCGAGCGAACAGCTCTTTCGGGTCCTGCTCAATCACCTGGCCGATGGCGCACTCGTCGTCGACCGAGGTGGGGAGGTTCGTTTTGCGAGCGAACGGGTCGCTGAGGCTCTCGGCATGGCGGTCGACGACGTTGTCGGGAAGACTGCGCCGCTGCGGACCCGACTCGACGGGAACGTGGCGCTGTCGATGGATGCGTCGCTTCCGGTCGCGGCGCTCGATGAGCTGCCCCGAGAGGTGGCCGGCAACGGCGACCGCTGGTTCGAGTTGTCGAGCCACGACCTGGGTGATGACCCGGTCGTCGATGGCCTGGTGCTGGTCGTGCGCGACATCACGCAGCAGCGCCGCGCCGTCGAGCAGCTTCGCCACGAGTTGGAGCTCGATGTGCTCACTGGACTCGTCAACCGACGTGGGTTCGAGCAGCGGGTGTCTGCTCGCCTGGAGGCTGGAGAGCGGCTGCATTTGGCGTTCCTCGATCTCAACGGATTCAAGGCGATCAACGACACCCATGGCCATGCCGTCGGTGACGAGCTTCTGCGCGGGGTCGCCGAACGACTCCGCCGCGCGACCCGGCCGGCCGACATCGTGGCCCGCCTCGGCGGCGACGAGTTCGTTGTGGCCGCGGCTGTCGCCGACTACGAGATGCGTGAGCTCCTCATCGAGCGACTCGAGGAAGCCCTCAGCGGGGCCTATCAACTCGAGAGCCAGCGAGTGCACGTATCGGTGAGCAGCGGATGGTCTGAAGTCGGTGGTGACATTGGGTTGGCCGAAGCACTACACACCGCTGATGAACGCATGTACGCCGACAAACGGTGGCAAGCGGACCAGCGCCGAGTCGCGGGCTGAGACCACCGCCCGACCGGCGCAGGGCCGGGAGAGGAGTTCCTTACGCTTCGGCGGGCGCTTCGGCGGGTTCTTCGGCGGGGACGGCGTATTTGTTTTGTGGGGGCACGGCCATGGGTGCGGGCGCGGGTGCTGTCGCAGGGCCGTCTTCGGCGTCGTCGGCGACGGCGTACTTGCTCGGCGGTGGTTTCGGCACGACCGGGGCGGCTGCCGTCGGGGTCTGCGGCGCCGTGAAGGACGCCGGAGGTGGGGTGGGCTCGACCGGCTCCTCGACGGGCGCAGGCGCGGGTTGGGGCGTGGGAGTCTCGTCGACCGGCTCATCGTCGGATTGCACCGGAACCCGGACGATCTCGCGCGTTGTCTTCGTCTTCTTCTTGGCCTTCGTCTTCTTGATGTCGTTCGACGGTGAGACGATCTTCACCCGTCCAAGAACGGTCGTGGCCGTGATCTCGATACGGGGGAGCGGGCTGTCGCCCTCGGCAGCAACATCGCTGTTCGCTGATGCAAGGAACGACGTGCCGTCGAGCACGACGATCGTCCCGTCGGGCACGATGAAGTCCACACTGCCGAACGCACACGTCACCGTCACCTCGACGACATCGTTTCCCGTCGTCTCGACCTTGCGGAGATCGAAACTCGATCGAGCAAACAGACACAAGATGTCGAGCTCGTCGGTGAGATGCCACCGAGCGTCGCGTCGGGTCGAGCCGAGCAGAGCCCGAACCTCGCTGATGGTCAGGTCGTCGCTCATGCGCTTGCCTTCTCGATGATGCCGACGTTTGCGGCCAGGTGGGCGAGGATTTCGGCGACCGGTGCGTATGCCCCAACGCCTCGCGTCGACCGGTCGCAGGTCTCGGCGAGCGGAGCGCCGCGCTGCGCAAGGAGCTGCGCAAACGGGTTCGTCTCGAGGGTTCCGGCAGTGTCGACCATGAAGACCCGCGAGCGGTAGCTCGCTTTCAGCGAGGAGAGCAGCCGGCCGATCTGGGCGTCGTCGTCGGCCTGACACGGATCGATCACCCAGCGGTCGTGGGCGACCGTCACGATCGCCGACGCCGGGAGCAGCCATGTCGGCGCGTCTGTCAGCCAGGCACCGTCGACGCAGACCGGAGGAAGTGTGTCGGCCAACCGGCGAGCCAGCTCGGCGCGGACGGCGTGGGCTGGGCTCACGACAACGGGACAACTGAGCGCCGGGAGCTGATGCAGGAAGTGAGCGGCATCGTCGAGCCCGCCCGGGTCGGTCACCGCGAGTACGACCGCGCGAGGTCGATGGCCTCGGAGATGGTCGGTGTGGGTGCTGAAGGTCCGCATGCTGTGTGTTTCCTCGGTGCCAGCATCGACGGAACCGGTGGACGCATGAGGTCCATAGGGCCTCGGCGTCATCGACGGGTCAGTCGGCGCTGTACACGCAGTTGCGGCCCTGGTGCTTGGCGTCGTACAACGCCCGGTCGGCCCGGTCGTACAGATTCTCGGGCGTCTCGTCCATGACGCTGTGGCTCGTGGCGACCCCGACGCTGGTGGTGACGTCGAGCCGCCCCGCAGCGGTGTTGATCGGCTCAGAGCACACGGTCTTTCGGTAGCCGTCTCCGGCACGAAGGACTTCTTCCGGCGTGGTCGACGGCAGCAGCACCGCGAACTCTTCGCCTCCCATTCGTGCGACGAACTCGTTGGAACGGCACCGAACCTGCAGCCGGTTGGCCACCTCGACCAACACCTCGTCGCCGACCTGATGACCGTAGGTGTCATTGACGCTCTTGAAGTGGTCGAGATCGAGGACCATGATCCCGAACCGACCGGTGTGCGTGCCGCGGCTGTGGCCGGCGATGATGGCTTCGACCTGCTTGTCGAAGGCTCGTCGATTCGGCAGGCCGGTGAGGGGATCGGTCATCGCCTCGGCGGCGAGGCGTTCGTTGTCCGCTGCGAGGGTGTCGGCGCGCGTCTGCTCTTGTGAGAGCGCAGCCACCACATCCAAGGAGAGGCGAGCGAGGCCCTCTCGGGCTCGGAGCAAGAGGTCGGTGACCGGTTGCTCCGCGGCGGCCTTGGAATTGAACAGTTCCGCGACACTGTCGAGAGGTTCTTGCGCATCAGCGATCAACGCGTCGGCGGCCTCGCTGTCGAGTTCGAACGCGAACGCCGCGGCCTGGTGCCAGAAGTCGAGTGCGTGAGCGGCGTGGTCGATGTCGGCGACGATGAAGCCAGCGCCGGCATCCGCGAGATACAGGATGCGGGCAAGCTTCGACGTGAGCGTGTCATCGATGCCGGTGGGGTTGGACCGGTGGGTGATCGCATCGGCGAGCTGGGAAGGGAGCCCCCAGCCGCGCAAGATCTCGGCGGCGACGACGTCGCCGGTCGTCCCGACGAGTTCGGCTTCCGCCACGGTTTCGAGGTAGCCACCGGCGGCGGCGTTCGCCTCGGCGTAGCTTGTGTTCTTCATCAGCGCGAGTCGGCCGATGTTGGCCAGAAGCCCGGCGATGAAGGTCTCGTCGGCGAGGCGACGATCGAACTGGTTGGCGATCGTTTGTCCGAGTGCGGCGCCCGCGAGGGTGCGACGCCAGATGATGGCGTCGTCTTCACCGCCGCCTGTCGAGGCGACGACGGCGAAACTGAGCGAGAGGAGTTTCACCGTTCGAAGGCCGAGGATCGATGCGGCTCGGCTGAGGGAGGCGACCTCGCCACCCATGCCGTACATGGGGGAGTTGGCGACCTTCAGCATTTGGGCGGTGAGGCCGGGGTCGTGGCTGATCGCGTCGGCGATGTCGTCGAGGCTGGCCCGATCGTCGTCGGCGAGGCGCAACACCTCAACGGCGACCGGTGCGAGCGTCGGGAGATCACCGAACCCAGCGGCCACTTCGGTTGGGTTGAGCACCTGTACGGCGTTCATGTTCATCGGGTCTCCAGAGACGGCATGTGCGTGAGACAGGTTCGTCAGGGTTGCGACACAACCGATGGGCGAAATGGCCCATACGCGAACGACCTCAGCGAAGTTTCGGTAGACGCGCTGTCTACATGAGGGCGGTGTTCCACGTGGCGACGCGTGACCACCGCCACCTGGGTCATCTGGCCCAAAAGTCGCCGACGGTGACCAATGCCGTCTCATGTGCCACGGATTCGGTCCGAGGCTGCTCTCCGTGGGAATCATCAGTGACAGGTCCATCGATGTCGTGCTGTACGACTTCGGTGTGCCACAGCGGTTGGGGCGCGATGCCATCTCTGGCCTTCGTCGTATCCATGGCGACGTGGCCCGGGACGTCGATCAAGTCCTGAGCGGGGTGTTCGAAGCGGATGTCCGCGGCACGGTCGTTTCGCTCGAGCAGAGCCGCTACCAGTCGTTCATCGATGGCCTCCCGCCCGGCGCCTTTCATTGCATCATCGGATCCGATGAACTCGACGGCGAGTTCGAAATCGTCTTTCCGGCCCGGACTGCGCTGCGCATCGTCGACCAGGTGCTCGGTACGTCGGCCACCGGTGACCGTCCGCTCACCTTGATCGATGCTCGGCTGCTCGAAGATCTGATTCCGAGTGTGCTGACGTCGGTCATGAGTGCATTCACCGTGGCGCATCCCATCAACCTCGAGTTCCAACGAAGCGAGGTCAACAACCAGGTCGTGAAGCTCGTGCCCGGAGACGACATCGTCGTCATCATCGAGCTGCTCTTCACCCTCGGTGACGACGATCTCGCCCTCACCTTCTGCTACCCGCAGAAGGCCATCACCCCCATCTTGTCGTCGCTCTCCGCGATCGAACAGGCGGCCGCAAGTGAAGCGCTCGCCCGCTCGTCACCGATTCGCCGCAGCATCCTCCGCGTATCGGTCCCCGTCATTGTCCAGTTGCCCTCGACCTGGCTGTCGCCGGTCGAGGTCGAGGAACTCAAGGTCGGTGACGTTCTCAAGACGGGGGTCGCAGCCGACACGCCTCCGATCCTCACGATCGCCGGCCGACCGGCGCTCCGTGTTCGACCAACAACCCGACGAACGCGGGTTGCATGTGCCGTCGTCGGCCCACTTTCTGAGATCCAAGGAGTCGATCATCTATGACCGCCACCGATGCCCCCACCCTCGACCTCGGCCAGGTCGCTGTGCTCGCCGAAGCGCACACGCCGGCGACCGGCACACTCACGGTCGACGTCGCCTCCATCGATGAACTCGCACCTCAAGCTGGCGCAGCCGGCTGGATGATCGAGCACGAAGGCGGCATCGTCGTCTTTGCCCCGATCGGGACCCCGTCGCCGGAGTTTGTCGACGGGCTCGTGCAACACATCGCCGGTCAGCTCGGCCTCACCGCGAGCGACGCCGACGCCGCCACGTTGCCCGCACCGACTGCGGCCTCAGCCGTCGGCATGCGGACCGATGATGGCACCGGAGTCGCGGCGTATCTCGCGCCGGTCTCCTCTGTGGCGCCACCTGCCGCCGCGGATCCGATCTCATCGGTCGCAGGCGAGCCGTCGAACGGCTTGATCACGCTCGGCATGCTGCGCGAGGTGCCGCTGGAGGTCAGCGCCGAGCTGGGCCGGGCCCGGATGTCGGTCTCGGAGATCTTGCAGCTCAACGTTGGTTCGCTGGTCGAACTCGACCGAACGGCCGGCTCTCCGGTCGACGTCGTTGTCAATGGGTCGATGATCGCTCGTGGTGAGGTCGTCGTCATCGACGACGAGTACGGCGTGCGCATCACCGAGATCCTGGCCCGGGTAGGCGACTCGCTTTGATCCTCGACACCCGATCCTCGACCCAACGATCCTCGACCCAATGACGCTCGACCCACTGATGCTGTCGACCGTGCTTGCCGCGTCGACCGTGTGGCTCGGGCTCCGCCTGATCTTCTCGCTCTCGATCGTGCTCGGACTCATCTGGGGGCTGTCGTGGGTTGCTCGGCGCGGCAAAGGGTTCGGGCTCGGTATCGGCGCGCCGAGAGGCGCCATCGCGGTGCGCGCCCGCGAGCAAGTGGGCCGCAACACAACCATCGCGCTCCTCGAAGTCGGCGACCGAGTGTTGCTGATCGGCGCAAACGAACAAGCTGTCGAGGTCCTCGCCGAAGGCGCCGACCTCATCTCCGACGAACCCGAGGACGGTTCGACAGAGGACAGCGCCATGTCCACCGACGACAGGACGTCGTCGCAGGCCGATCCCGTCATCCGCGGGAAATCGGCGCCAACAGGGATGAATCTGATCGAGGCGCTACGGGAACGGTCCGTGCGTCGCATCTGACCCCGTGACCGCCGGCCGGTCGCTGCGTTCGCAGCTGTTCACGCCCGCCTCGATTCGCCCTGCGCTCGTGGGGGTCGTCATCGCGCTCGTCGTCCTCGTCGGCTCGGCGTCCCCAGGATCGGCTCAGCAGGTCGATATTCCCGACGAACCCGGACCGGCTGGG
Organism: Actinomycetota bacterium; assembly: GCA_039188975.1. Classification (GTDB taxonomy): domain Bacteria; phylum Actinomycetota; class Acidimicrobiia; order Acidimicrobiales; family Aldehydirespiratoraceae; genus UBA11606. Next base: position 49,107 of record JBCCYT010000008.1, on the reverse strand, counting down.
CCACCGGCGATCGAACTCCCAGACGACATCGACGAGGTGCGAGGCGCTGACGACGACCAAGGCGTCGTCAACTTCAGCGTCGATCTCGGCGGTGAAGACGATGAGCGCCCCCCGAGCGAGTCGGTGGTCCTCATCATCGGCCTGACGCTGTTGTCGGTTGCCCCGTCCCTCGTCATCATGTTGACGAGCTTCACCCGGATCGTGATCGTGTTCTCGCTCGTGCGAAGTGCGCTCGGCGTGCAGAGCATCCCGCCCAATCAGGTCGTCATCGGCCTGTCGCTCTTCCTGAGCCTCTTCATCATGGGTCCCACGCTGCAGCAGATGAACGACGTGGGCCTGCAGCCGTACCTCGATGGCGAGAAGTCGCAGTCCGAGGCCTACGACGCTGCGGTTGAGCCACTCCGCGAGTTCATGTTTGCCAACACCGGCAACGAAGAACTCGAACTGATGCTCGCAGCCCAAGACATCGACGAGCCGCCCGAGACACCTGACGACGTCTCGATGTCAGCCCTGATCCCGGCGTTCATTCTGTCGGAGCTCAAGGCTGCCTTCATCATCGGCTTTGTCGTGTTCATGCCGTTCCTCGTCATCGACCTCGTCGTCAGCGCCGTGCTCATGTCGCTCGGCATGATGATGCTGCCACCCGTCTTTGTGTCGTTGCCGTTCAAGATCTTGTTGTTCGTGATGGTGAACGGGTGGGTCCTCGTCGCCGAGACACTCATCACCAGCTTCAACACCGTCTAACGCCTCCCTTGCCTTTGCGCGCCCGCGCACCCTGCCTACCGATCGGAACCGACCATGGATGAATCCATCGTTCTCGAAATCGCCACCCAGGCGATGACCGCAACCGCGAAGCTGGCTGCGCCGGTGCTGCTCACCTCGCTGTTCATCGGCTTGTTCATCGGTCTCATCCAGAGCGCGACGCAGCTGAACGAGCCGACGCTCGCGTTCGTGCCGAAGTTCATCGCCTGCGGTGTCGTCCTGCTCGTCACGGGGAGCTGGATGATGCAGGAAATGATCACGTTCACCGAAAACCTGTTCGAGTCCATCCCTCGGATGGTGAGCTGACCGTTGGTCTCGGGTGCTCGAACTCGCCGTCACCCCCGAGGCGCTCGTCGCCTTCGTGCTCGCCATGGTGCGCACGGTTGCGTGGCTCGCCACGTCGCCTCCCTTCAACGCGGCCGTGCTGCAACCGCGGATCAGAGTCGGCGTTGCGGTCGCACTCGGCTTCTTGATGTCGGCGCATGTGCCCGCAGGAGAGGTCGGACTCGGGTTCGGTGATCTCTTCGTCGCTACCGCCTACCAGGTCTTCATCGGTCTCTCTCTCGGGTTCATCGTGCGGCTGTACTTCGCGGCCTTCGAGTCGGCGGGTGCGGTGATCGACTTCACCAGTGGCTTCTCGATCGGCGCCGTCTACGACCCGTTGACCGGCAACCAGAACGCGCCCGTCGCCCGCTTCTATGGTCTGATGGCGAGCGTGCTGCTCTTCGCCAGCGGCGGCCACCTGGTGATCCTCGGCGGCTACCTGCGGTCGTTCGAGGCAGCGCCGCTCTCTGGTCCGTCCCTCGATCAGCTCGGATTCCGCCTTGTCGAGGGTCTCGGCGTCTTCCTCGTTGCCTCGCTCGAGATCGCGTTGCCGGTCGCAGGAGTTCTCGTCGTGACCGAACTCGGACTGTCGCTCCTCGCTCGGGCCGCGCCTCAGGCCAACATCTTGATGATCGGGCTCACCGCAAAGGCCTTCGTGTTGTTGTTGTTGTTGACGACCGCGTTGACGGTGTTGCCGTGGGCGGTGGAAAACCTCGCCGACCAGGCGACTCGAGCCGCATACGGGCTGTGGTGACATGGCCGGACAAAGCGACAAGGCGCAAAAGACAGAGAAGCCGACAGAGCGGCGAAAGAAGAAGGCAAGAGAGGACGGTCAGGTCGTCAAGTCGGCGGAAGTCGCGCCCTGGCTGCTGGTGCTCGTCGCCACCTTCGTCATGCCGACTTTTCTCAACGTCGCCGGTGACATCTTGTTCGAACGCATGGCTGAGATTCGCGACGCCGGTGCCGAACCGAGCCCGGCCGCGGCTGCCGAAGCGATCCGCGAGGGGTTCTTTGCCGTCGCAACCCTCACCGCGCCCCTCTTGATCGGTGCCGCCGTCATCGCATTCCTGGCGACGATCGGGCAGGTTGGACCGCTGATCAGCGTGAAGGCGGTTCGGCCCCAGTTCAAGAGGCTCAATCCCTACACCGGCATCAAGCGGATCTTCTCGGCCAAAGGCCAGTGGGAAGCCGTGAAAGCGCTGCTTCGGTTGGTCGTCGTGACGATTGTCGCGATTCCCATCATGTACGACACCGGCCAGGACCTCGCCGCAGGTGGCATGTCGCTCGGTGCCGGCCTCGGGTACATCGGGGGCCGGCTGCTCGAGCTGGTTCGAATGGTCGCGCTGCTCGCCTTGATCGTTTCAGCGGCCGACTACGGCATGCAGAAGCGCAACCACATCAAGGATCTCATGATGTCGAAGCAAGAGATCAAGGACGAACAGAAGCAGACCGATGGCGACCCGCTGATGAAAGGCCGCATGCGCCAGGCGGCCCGTGAGCTCTCCCGCAACCGCATGCTTGCCAACGTCAACAACGCCAGCGTGATCGTGGTCAACCCGACCCACTTTTCCGTTGCGCTCGCCTATGACCCGGTGATCGGGGTGCCGACGGTGGTCGCCAAAGGCGTCGGAAGCGCCGCACTCAAACTCCGCCAGGACGGGCTCGAGAAGATGATCCCTGTCGTCGAGTGCAAGCCGCTCGCCCGAGCGCTCTATCGAGTCTGTGATGTCGGCTCGACCGTCCCCAACGAGATGTTCCAGGGTGTCGCCGTGCTCCTTGCGTTCGTCCAGCGCTTGGGCGTGCGGCGAACCCTCGGTGGGATTCACGTCTTGCCGCACGACACCGACGCGCTGGCGATTCCCGATCGCATTCGCGAAGCCGCCGAGCGGGCGATCGCGTCGGAAGCCGCTGCGGTCAGCTAGGTCGTTCGAACCATGGCGCATGGGCCGGTTGACCCATCGAGGCGTGGACGTTGATGGGCCACTCGGCCCAGAGGTCCACCGTGCGAGGGGACGTTCGTCACGCTGAGTCGTTTGGCCCTCAAGCGCGATGACCTTCGTCCGAAACTGACCGACGACGCGACGGATCGCGCTCGGTTTCTCCAGCCAAGGATGGTGTGGACCAGCTCCCTTCTGAGGATTTCCGTTGCCCCGTAACACACTCGCACCCATGGCACTGCCGGCCGCCATGGTCGGCATCGTGGTCATGATGGTGATCCCGATCCCGAGTGTCATCCTCGACTTGCTGCTCACGCTGAACATCGCCGCCGCGGTGATGGTTCTCTTGGCCTCCTTGAACGTCAGCCGAGCGCTCGACTTGGCATCGTTTCCGTCGATCCTGCTGATCGCCACCCTGTTCCGGCTCGGTCTCAACGTCTCGACGACTCGCCAGATTCTCGGCAACGGTGAGGCTGGCGAGGTCATCACCGCGTTCGGCAGCTTCGTGATGGGCGGCAATGTCGTCGTCGGTCTCGTCGTGTTCTTGATCCTCGTGGTGATCCAATTCGTCGTGATCACCAACGGTGCGACCCGCGTGGCCGAAGTCGGTGCCCGTTTCACCCTTGATGCCATGCCCGGCAAGCAGATGGCGATCGACGCCGATCTCAATGCCGGCATCATCGACGACCGCGAAGCCACTCGGCGCCGTAGCGAGATCTCCGCCGAGGCCGACTTCTACGGTGCGATGGACGGCGCATCGAAGTTCGTGAAAGGCGACGCCATCGCCGGTGTCGTCGTCACGATCATCAACCTGGTCGGCGGGCTGATCATCGGGATCCTCCAGAACGGCTTGTCGATCACCGAAGCAGGTTCCACCTACAGCCTGCTGACGGTCGGCGATGGCCTCGTCTCGCAGATTCCCGCCCTGCTCATCTCCATCTCGTCAGGCATCATCGTCACGCGTGCCACCGGGTCGTCTGACCTCGGTACCGACGTTGCGTCAGAGTTCGCCCGTCAGGCGAGGCCCTTCCAGGTCGGTGGCGGCATGCTCGTCGGACTCGGCTTGGTCCCCGGTCTGCCCATCGTGCCGTTCATGCTGGTCGGCGGTTCGGCCATGCTGCTCGGCTTCCGTCTCGAACAGGCCCAGAACGAGGAACCCGACGACGTCGACCCGGCTGATCTCGAACCGGCGATCGACCCCGATGACCCCGCCCACCTCCGTCGATCCATGCGGGTCGAGGCCATCGGGCTCGAGGTTGCGGCGGACATGGTCGATCTCGTCGACCCGTCCCGCGGTGGCGACCTCCTCGACCGTGTTCGAGCGTTGCGTCGAAAGATCGCCCTGGAGATCGGGCTGGTCCTGCCCGCCATCCGAACCAGAGACAACACCGATCTCGCCCCTGGCACCTACGCAATCTTGCTCCACGGTGTCGAGCTTGCGATTGGATCGGCCCCGCCCGGCAAGGTGCTGGTGATCGCAGACGATCTGACCCCGTACGTGGGCGAGGTCATCAACGAGCCGGTCTTCGGGTTGCCGGCCAAGTGGGTCCCCGAGATTCAGTCGACCCAGGCCGAAGCGCTGGGTGCCACCGTCGTCGACCGTGCGTCGGTCATGACAACCCATCTCGCCGAGATCGCTCGCACGAACGCCGCCGAACTCATCGGCCGCCAAGACGTGTCCGGCCTGCTCGACCTCGTCCGAGAATCGGACCCGGCCGTCGTCGAGGATCTCGGCTCCAGCGATGTGGCCCTTCCGCAGGTTCAGTGGGTTTTGCAAGAACTGCTCCGCGAGCAGGTTCCGATCCGCGACATGGTCCGCATTCTCGAAGTGATCGGCGAGCGGGCCCGCTTGGTCCAAAACGGCGAAGACCTCGTCGAAGCGGTACGAGAAGTGCTCGGTCCAGCGATCACCGACCGCCATGCACGCGGTGGCGAACTTGCCGTCATCACCCTCGACCCGTTGCTCGAACGAGAACTCACGGCTGCACTCGGCGCCGACGTCGGTGCCTCCAGCATCGATGCCACCGGCATGCAGACGATCGTCGAAGAGGTCACCGATCTCACCCTGAAGGCCGAAGGTGCTGCTCACGAACCCGTGCTGGTCGTGTCACCCACGTTGCGCCGACCGCTCGTCCGCTTGCTCAGTGGCGTTCCCAATGTCCCATCGGTGCTCAGCTTTCGCGAGATCGGCCCCCAGGTCGAACTCGTGACGGTCGGCACCGTGCCCACCCCCTCGACCAACGTGGCCCCATGATCGGAGGCAACCGATGACGAATTCCCTGCTGTTCGAAGGTAGCGATCTCGAAGACGTGCTGTCCGAGGCACAGCTCGTGTTCGGTCCCGACGTGGAGATCGTCCAGGCGAACCGTGTCCGCAAAGGCGGGATGTTCGGCTTCTTCGCCAAGGAGTGGTTCGAGGTGTGGGCCCACGGCCCCACATCGCCCACCAGTTCGATGTCGACGGCCAGTCCGGCGCTCACGATGCTCGAACGAGAGACCGCCGACGCAGACATCGACACCTTCCAGTCCATGGTGACAAACGCACTGGCCGAGCAGAACGAGGTCGATGGTTTCGACAGTGCCATGTCGCGCTTCTTCGGTACCGCCTCCGCAGATGACGGCGCCGCGGGCGCAGGCACCGCCCCGTCGGCCCGCCAAGCTCGCCCGGTGACCCCGGTCGTCAGCAACCCGAGCGGTGGCGCTGACATCTCGGCGATGACCACTGCGGTGATCGATGCTCCCGTCGTCGAGCAACCAACGTTTGCTCGAGCGGTTGCCCCGGCGCATGACGACACGCCGAGTCCCACCCCGGTGGTTCCGGTGACATCGGCCGCCGTTGCGCTGGAGGACGCGCCCCGGGGGGCGTCGATCTTCGATGAGCCTCGTCAGGCGCGCACCGATCTGCTGTGGGCCGTCCTCGAACGCATCGAGACCGCAACCGAGATCCCAGCCATGCCGACCCAAGGCGTTGTCGCCTTCGTGGGTGATGCCTCCATGTCGTTGCCGTTGGTGCAGGAACTCGGCCAACGACTCGGTCTGTGGGGCAACGAGGTCGCCGTGGTGACCCCGTATGTGCACGACGACATCCCGACCTGGCTCGCCATCGACGATCTCACGGATCTTGCGTCCCGAGCCCCGCGGTGGCGTCGTCGTGAAGGGGCAGTGCCGGTCATCATCGATGACTCCATCGACCGTCCGAACCTCGACTGGGTCGGCGAGTCACTCGAGGCGTTGAGCCCGGCGCAGACCCGGTTGATCGCAGAAGCGTGGCGTCTCCCCGAGCAGGTTGGTCGCATTGCGCTTCGGATGGGCGGCATCGATGCCATCGATCTTGCTCAGGCGGGGGACACGATCGATCCGCTGGCCATGCTCGACCTCGACATCCCGATCGGCTCGGTCGAGGGTCGTCCGGCGTCGGCTGAACTGTTGGCCGCAATCTGGTTGGATCGGAAACGCCGTGCCTGATGTGGTGGAGATGAGCGGGTCGGCACGAGGGGTGTCCGATCTCAGCACGAAGGAGCTGTCGACGATCGAGGCGGTCGTCGAAGGGGTGCAAAAGCGGGCCCAGAAGAAGCGCAAACGTTCACGACAGGGATGGGCGTTCCTGATCACCGGCGCGCTGTCGATCCCGATCTTCTCCGCAGCGTTCAATGGCGCGATCACGACGTCGACGGCGGCGAGCCGTATCGGCATTGCCTTGTTCATCACCAGCGGGATCAGTGCGATGGTGGGTTCGCTCTTCGACAGCTACCAGGGCCAGGCGGCGGTCAAGTCCGTGCAGGAGGCCGTTGTCGAGGCCAAGAAGAAGGCGGCCGAAGAGGCCGAGGAGCAGGCCTTGGCCGACCAGGAAGCAGCGGCCGCCGTCGCCGCCGGTGGTGGTCGACCCGTCGACGAGGGCGACGACGACGGCGACGCGCCCGAAGCGTCCGACAACGGAGCAGATGATGAGGGATAACCTGGCGGTCATGCAGGTCGCGAGTTCACGGTTCGGAACCCTCGATGCGACCCAAGATCAGCTCGTTTCGATCGACGGTGGGCTCCTCGGCTTCCCCGATGCGACCGACTTCGTCCGGTTGCCGGTCGACGACGCCGAAGGCTGGCTGTGGTTGCAGTCGACCACCGATACCGACCTTGCGTTCTTGGTGATTTCGGCGTTCCGGTTCTTTCCCGAGTACGACATCGAGCTCCCCGACAGCGACGTCAATTCGCTCGAGCTCGACGACGCAGCCGATGCCGACGTGCTTGCTTTGGTCACGATCCGCTATACCGAAGACGGCGGTGTCGCTTCGGTCACCGCGAACCTGCTCGGTCCGTTGGTGATCAACCGTCGGACCGGCGTCGGCCGCCAGGTCGTCTTGTCCGACTCACGCCACTCCACCCGCGAACCGGTCGCGGGCTAGCCCGAGGAGCTCCGTTGCTCGTTCTGAGCCGCCGTGCCAATCAGTCCATCGTGATCGGCTCGGACATCATCGTTCGCGTGCTCGACATTCGCGGCGATCAAGTTCGTATCGGTGTGGAGGCACCCCGAAGCGTCACGGTGCACCGCGAAGAAGTCGCGGCGGAGATCCTCGAGTCAAATCGCCAGGCGGCTGACCTCGGCTCGATCGATGTCGGCTCTCTTCCGAAGCCCGGCTCGCTCCCGAAGCCGAAGAACTAGTCCCTCGGGCCTGGCTGATCTGGGCTCTGGCCGTCTCGGGCTGAGCCGACCGAACCTCTTTCGTGGTTCCCACGACCCTTCGACGCGGGCGCGGCTGATACCCATGAGATGCCATCCGTAACTGATGCTCGACCAGGGGCCGCAGGCGTCCCGGAAAGGCGCAGTCGTGGACACCGTCGGGCCCAAGCACGCAGAGGTCGTCGCTGCGTTGCAACGCGCCGTCGCCGCTGATGCCTCGCCACGCGTGTCGGCGGGCCACGTCTTGCAACTCATCGGGACGGCCATGGTCGGCATCGCATTGGTCTTCAGCTCCGCGCTGGTCGGCATCGTGCTCGGCGTGACCGGAGCGATCGCGATGGCTGTCGCGCTTCGGCTGACACCGGGCGCCTCAGTCCCGACGACCGACCTCCACACCGACGCCGGCACCGGGTTTCCGACGGCGTCTGCCCTCCCGATCGTGTTGCGCGACGACCGCGTCATCACCACGCTCACCGGACGCCTCAGCGTGCTGATTCTCGATGTGCAGAGCGCGGCAGCATGTCATGACGAGGGCGACCGCGCTGCCGGCGAAGCGGTTCTTCGGACGGTGCTCCACCGGCTCGAGACCCACACCTGGGCGTACCCAATCGGCGACTCCTTCGGCCCGCTCCTCTTCCGAGACGGGCCGTCGACGATCGTTGTTGTTCGTCGCGATGTGCTCGGCGAACAGAGCAACGAGTGGTTCGCCGAGCGGTTGCTCGACGCGATCGCAGAGCCGATTCCATGGGCCGACCGGTCGATCGACCCGGCGATCGCGATCGGTGGTGCCACCGGGCCGGCCAACGAAGGTCCGGCGATCGCCGCCCTTGCCACCATGACCCGGCGAGATGCCCGAGCGACCGGTCGGACGGTAACGATCCGGCGGCTTCATCGGCGTCGATCGGAACCGTCACCGCCCATCGAGGTCGCCGCGGCTGGTCACCATGGCTCCGTTGGCGTGTTCTTCGCACCGGCCGACCTCGGAAGCCGCGTCGGCATTTTCGAACATCTCGCCGCACTCCGCTCGACCTTCAGCCACGCGCTGGGCATGGTGCAGGAATCGGGTGTGCGGCCGCTCGTCGCGACGTCGGTCATCGCGCTCTCCCATCCCGCCGCCGCCAGCGACCTCATCCACCGAGCGTCCGATGCGGGGATGGCCGGCCGAGTCGGCATCGTGTTGCCGCCCGACTTCCCGGTAGATCCGGGTCATCGAGCGGCCGAAACCGTCGCCCAGCTGGCTCGCGCCGGCTTTCTCATCGTGATTGATCGAAGAGATTCCGCCGATTACCTCATAAGTCTTCCGCACTGTCCGATCGACCTTGTGATGGTCGACCTCGACTTCAACGAACTCGGCGGGGGTTCGCCGGCGGAACGGGCTTTGCTCGATGCCGCCGACGCTCGTCACGCCGGTTTGGCTCACGCTCGCATGTCCGTGCGAGCGGGGGCACCTGAGCCGGTTCCTGTGCCTGCAACGACCTCGTTGCCGGCGCCGGAACGTCATCTCCTTAGGCAAGGGATGAACGGCCCGGGGCACGGGGGCCGTCTGGCTCATCTGGCGAAAGCCGGAGCAACCAGCGGTCGATGACCTTCGAGAGAACCTTAAGGCGGGATCATGAACGAAGAAGTCCGAACGAGAATCGAACGGAACGTTGCTCTGGTGGAGCACATCGTCACTCGAATGAGTGCCGGTCTGCCGAACCACTACGAGCGTGACGACCTCGTCCAGGCCGGGATGCTGGCGTTGGTCGAGTCGGCGGGCCGGTTCGACCCGGATCGGGGCGTGGCGTTCTCCACGTTCGCCGGTCGCCGGATCGAAGGCGCGATTCTCGACGTCGTCCGACGTGACGACTGGCTGCCCCGTTCCGCTCGGGCCAAGGCCCGTGAGCTGGCGGCTGTCGAGCAGGAACTGCTTGAGAAGGGCGAGTTGAGCCCGGATCAGCACACCGTCGCGGCAGCGGCGAAGATGACCGTGAAAGAACTCTCGGACCTCCGAAGCAAGGTTCGGCGGGGCGTCATCTTGGCGCTCGACCGTCCGATCCCGTCCACGGACGGCGCGGCCACGCTGGGCGACATGGTCGCTGACCAGGCCGCGGAGGATCCGATCGAGAACCTCGAAGAGCGTGAGCTGCAGGCCTACGTCCGTTCGGCCGTGCATCTGCTCCCGGAACGCCACCGGCTCGTCGTGATCGGCTACTTCCTCGAAGGTCGACCGATGGATGAGCTCGGTGCGCTGCTCGGCGTGACCCAGTCCCGCATCTCCCAGATCAAAGACGACGCGTTGCGCCGGATGCGCGAGGGGCTCGCTGCTCAGTATGACGAGTCGGAGCCGGTCGACCAGCCGGTCCGCCGCCGAGATCGCAGCCGTCGCGAATACGCCGAAGCCATCGCGTCTGACAGCACGCACGGCGAGCGTCTCGACGTCTTCAGCGGCTGAGTCGCACCGGCCGGGTCGAACGGTCGACAAAAGAGGTCACCACTTCTCCCTCATATTCGAGTGCGACGTGCCGACTCTCTCATCAATGAACTCCGCGATTGACGTTGACGAGACGCTCCAGAGCCTGACCAGGATCCTCTGGCAGCAGCGTCGCCTGCTCGAGCGCGTGCGCTACCACATGAAGGTGCAGGAGCTGATCCTTGCCGGCACCGACGACTGGATGCTCACGTTCGCCGTCAACGACGTGGAGGAAGTTCTGCGCGCCGCCGCCGAAGTCGAGGCGGCGCGAGTCGAGATGACCCAGGACCTCGGTCTCGGGTTGGGCCTCGGCGCGAATCCCTCACTCCAAACCCTGTGTGACGTCGCCCCCGATCCGTACGGCCCGATGCTCGATGAGCATCGTCAGGCCTTCATGGAACTCGCATCGGAGATCACTTCGATCTCGATGAGCGGCCGGGCGCAGCTGCAGCGGGGCCTCGACCTGACCAAGTCGTTGGCCGCGGTGGTGTTCGGAGATCGCGGCGATGGCGGATATGACGCCAGCGGGTCGGCCGTGCCCGGGTCGGCCGAACGTCGACTCGTGGACCGGGCGCTGTGACGAACATCTCGGCGCTGCAGTCGGCGCTTTCCGGTCTGATCGCGCAGCGCAAGCGGCTCGACACGATCGGCCACAACATCGCGAACGTCGGCACCGATGGGTACTCCCGGCAGCGAGTCGATCTCAAGTCCGGCGGCAATGGACCGGTTCCCGCCCTCTTCAGCGATGGTCTGATCTCCGGCGACGGTGTCGACACCACCGGCATCAGCCGCTACCGAGATGAGTTCCTGGAAGTGCGAGCGCTCGATGAGCGTTCCGCCTCATCGGATCTCGCCGCCCAATCGAAGTACTTCGAGCGCATCGAGCTGGTCCACACCGAGCCGTCCGACGACGGCTTGGCTGCCAGCATGGACGCGTTCTGGTCGTCCTTCGACGAAATCGCCAACTACCCCGGTGAGATGCCGCAACGCACCGCCGCGCTCGAACAGGCCAACGCAACCGTCAACCAGTTCCAGTTCATGGACGAGCAGATGCGTGCCTTGCATCGGAGCGCCGTGGGCGAAGCGGAGACGATTGCGGAGCGGGTCAATGTGCTTGCGTCCGAGGTCGCCAGCCTCAACGACGCCATCCGCCCGCTCGTGCTGTCGAACGCAACCCCCAACGATCTGCTCGATCAGCGCGACGTCGCCCTCTCCGAACTCGCTGACCTCGTCGGTATCCGGGTTGAAAACAAAGAAGACGGTGCCGTCGACGTCTTCATCGGTGGCGACACACTCGTGCACTCGGCAAACACGGTGGAGGTCGAAGCAGTCACTGCGGTCGACCCGGGTCTCGCCGATGTCGGCGTCCAGCGACTCTCGTTCCAGTGGGTCGGTGGCGGTGACGTCAATCCGACCGGTGGCGAGGCTGCAGGTCTGCTCACCATGGCCAATACCGAGATCCCCGACGCCATCCGTGCGCTCGACGGGATTGCCAACAACTTCGTCACCGAAGTCAACGCCATCCACACGGTCTCCCAAGACCTCGACACCAACACCGGATGGAACTTCTTCGAGCCGACCGGCACGACGGCCGCGACCATCGCACTTTCCGCCGATGTCGACGGCCAGCCTCGACGCATCTCGGCGGCCGCGGTCGGCGCCGGCGAACTCGATGCAAGCGCCGCCCAGGCGATCGCTGCGCTTCGCGACACCGATGGCGGTGCCGCTGATCAGTACGCCGAACTCGTCGGTGGTCTGGGCGTGCAAGTGGCCTCCGTGCGAGCCCGCTCCACGGCCCAAACCAGCGTGCTGCAGCGGGTCGACGAGGCTCGCCTGTCCGCTCGTGCGGTGAACCTCGACGAGGAGATGATCGACATGGTTGCGGCTCAGCGGGCCTACGAAGCCTCTGCTCGCGTGATCAACGCCGTCGACGAGATGCTCGACGTGCTCGTCAACCGACTCGGCCTGATCGGCCGCTAGAGGAACTGAACGATGACTCGCATCACCCAACAATCGAACCTGGCGCTCATGCGCAACGATCTGTCGGTGGTCAGCAAGCGATTGGCCGACATCCAACGGCAGGTGGCGTCAGGCAAGACCTTGCAGCGCGCGTCAGACGAACCCTCGGCTGCGCTCGAGTCGCTTCGCTACCGGCGCTCGCTCCGCACGTACGGTCAGTACGAACGAAACCTCACCGATGCCCGCAACTGGCTCGGCAACGCCGACACGGCCATGGAGGCGATGGACAATCGACTCAGCCGTGTCCAGGAACTGACGATTCAGGCCGACAACGGGTCACTCAGCCCCGCCGCTCGCACCGCCATCTCGACCGAGCTTCGGTCGGTGGCCGACGAGATGCTCGGCCTGATGAACTCCGATCACCTCGGTCGTCCGCTGTTCGGGGGCAATGTCGGGGGCTCAGAGGCGTACGACGATGCGGGTGCCTATCTCGGCGACAACGGGGTGGTGGAGCGCACGATCTCCAGCGGGTCGGCCTTCCAGGTGAATGTCACCGGACCTGACGCGTTCGGGGCCGACAACCCGGCCGATCCGCTCAACGGCAACATCGTCGAGATGGTGCGTCGGATCGCCGACGATGTCGACGCCGGCGTCCAGGTGCAGGACACCCTCGACAACATTGATGCCGCCCAAACCCGGCTCCACTCGGCCCAAGCGACGCTCGGTGCTCGCCTGTCGTCGATCGAAAAGCTGGAGTCACGCAATCTGGAAACGACGACCGATCTGCGGTCGTCGCTGAGCCGGACCGAAGACGTCGACCTGACCGAGGCCATCCTCGAGTTGACGTCCCAGGAGGCGGCATACACTGCGGCCCTCAACGTGTCGGGCCGACTGTTGAGCAACTCACTGCTCGACTTCATCCGCTAGCACCGGTTCATCCGCTCGCAGCGGCCGTTCCTCCAGGCGCGCTGACCTTTTCGGCTGTGGAAGCTCGCCTGCTCTCTCTCATGTGACCACGGAGCGTGCCGAGACTTCCGTGGTGAACGGCATCGAGCCGTTCACCACGGAAGGACGCGACGTGATCCAACTCACGCGGCTCAACAGCCAAGCATTCGCCTTGAACACGGATCTCATCGAGCGAATCGAGGAGACGCCGGACACGGTCCTGACGCTCATCGACGGGACCCGCTATGTGGTTCGCGAACCCGTGGCCGACGTGATCGATCGCGTCATCGCCTTCCGGGCTCGCGTGGTGGAGATGGCCAATGCGGACCATCAGGCGGAAATCCACGTGCTTGCTGATCATCAGCGACCAACCGCCGTAGACACCACCAGCCCGAACCCCGACGGCAGCGACAGCTCCGCCGTCGGCGACGGCAGCACCGGGAGAGAAGGGGTCTGACATGGATCCGATGACAATCGTTGGCCTGCTGATTTCGCTGGCCGTCACCTTCGGCGCCATGTTCATGGCGGGCATGGACCCGATCGGGATCTTCTTCGGTGACCCCGGATCGATCATGCTCGTGTTCTTCGGCGGATTCGGTGCCACCTGCGCATCGGCGACCATTCCCGATGTCACCAACGGCATCAAGGCCATGATCAAGGCGTTCACGAGCGGCGCGCCGCCAGACTCGTCGGGCGCCATCGAGCAGCTCGTAGAGTTCGCCGACGTCGCTCGTCGTGAAGGGCTCCTTGCCCTCGAGGGCTCCCTTGGCGAGGTCGAGGACGAGTTCCTGAAACAGGGTCTGATGATGGCCGTCGACGGCATGGACCCCGAGGAGCTCCGCGAAACGATCGAACTCGAAGTGGAGCAGATGGGTGTCCGCCACAAGCAAGGCGCCGCCTTCTGGTCCAACGCCGCCGGGTACGCACCGGCGTTCGGCGTGGCCGGCACCGTTATCGGCCTGATCGACATGCTCGGCAACCTCAGTGACCCAAGCGCCCTCGGCCCCGCGCTCGCCGTTGCCTTCTCGACCACGCTCTGGGGTGTGTTCCTCGCGAACTACATCTACCAGCCGGTGTCGATGAAGCTGAAGCGGGCGTCCCAGATCGAGGTCGCGTACCGCGAACTGCTCGTCGAGGGCATTCTCTCCATCCAGGCCGGCGCCAACCCGCGTTCGATCGCCGGCAAGCTGGCCGCCTACCTGCCGCCGGGCGACCGCGCCGACGGCGACGCCGCCAGTGCGTAAAGACAAAAAGAAGGCGCCCGAGGAAGATGAGGGGCCGTCAAAGGCGTGGCTCGACAGTTACGCCGACGCCATGACCCTCCTCCTCGCGTTCTTCGTGCTGCTCTACGCGTTCTCGCTCCTCGACGAGAAGAAGTTCGCCGAATTCAAATTCGGTGTCGAGCAGGCATTCTCGTTCTCCAGCCCTGCGGTGCCCGAAGGCACCGGCTTTCTCGATGAAGGCAAAGGCATCAACGAAAACGCGGGCCAGCTCGCGGTCGTGCCATCCGACGTGCAAAACGAGATCGAGGAGATCTTGCAGGAGGTCACCTCCGATCAGCAGATCACCCCCAACGAAGTCGAAGAGGTACAAGAAGCGATCGAAGCCGCGCTCGCGGCAGCAACGATCGATCTCGACCTCTTCGAAGTCGAAACCGACGCTCGTGGCATCGTGATCACCCTCGACGAGAGCCTGCTGTTCAACTCCGGATCGGCCCGGATCGAACAAGAAGCTGCCCCCACGCTCGGCGCAGTGGCCGAGGTGCTGGCTGGCTTCGACAACGAGATCCTCGTCGGCGGCCACACCGACTCGGTCCCGACCACCGGCACGGTTTGGCCGACGAACTGGGAGCTCTCGTCGGCACGAGCGACCGCCGTGCTTCGAGAGCTTCTCGAAAGCTACGGCCTCCCCGGTCCCCGAATGTCCGCCATCGGCCACGCCGACACCCGCCCGCGCGCCACCAACGACACCCCGGAAGGCCGGGCGCAGAACCGACGCACCGAAGTCGTCGTGCTCGTGACCCCCGACAACGCAACCCAGACCGACGTACCGATCGTGGACGACATCGCGTCGTCCGACGGCGCGTTCCCCAACAACCCCACCGGGCTCAACATCGAACCAGCCGACGGTGCCTCAGGCGCCGATGACAACGACACGACCACCGATACCGACGTCACCGGGTTCGACAACCCGGTGTTCAGCCCCTGAGGGCTCGGATCGCAGCGATCTCTGACGAGGAGCGGCCATGGCCAAGAAGAAAAAGAAAGAAGAAGGCGAAGAGGAAGAGGAGAAAGGCGGCGGCGGCAAGATGAAGATCATCGGCGGCGTCGTCGGTGCCATCGTCGTCTACCGCTTCGTGCTCGCGCCAGCGCCCGCCCCCACCCAAGAAGGCATGGACCAGGCTGCCATCGAGCAAGCCGCAGCGGAGCTCGCCGCGGAACGCGCAGTACCCGTCGAAGGACTGATCTTCCCGATGGAAGAGATCATCGTCAACCTCGCCGACGACGACGCCAATCGCTACCTGCGGGTCGGTCTCGCGCTCGTGCTCGAAGAGGGCGTCGCGCTCGAGACCATCGAGCCCGAAGCGGCTCGCGCCATCGACGCCGCCATCGAATACCTCTCCGCGCAGTCGTTCGAGACGCTCCGAGAGTCCGGCTCAAAGACCCGGATCCGCGACGAACTCTCGACCAGCATTCGCGAGGCCTACGACGGCGAGATGGTCGTACGAGTCCTGCTCACCACCTTCGTCATGCAATAACTCGCTGCGAGCTTCGCTCGCAGATTTTGGGCGCAGAGACCTTGGGTCGCTGCGAGCTTCGCTCGCAGATTTTGGGCGCAGAGACCTTGGGTCGCTGCGAGCTTCGCTCGCAGATTTTGGGCGCAGACGGCGTTGGGTCGCTGCGAGCTTCGCTCGCAGATTTTGGGCGCAGAGACCTTGGGTCGCTGCGAGCTTCGCTCGCAGATTTCTGGACCAGGTCTTGGCCGGTGGCTGAGATGACCAGGGGTGAGTAAACCCGGCACTGAGGGTGCCGAGTCTGGCGGATCTCTGACCATCCTCACCCTGCGCACCAGAAACCGCTACTCTGTGTCAAGAGGCACGTCGCCCGCCTTGACGGGCCTCGAGGTCGGCCCCAGCACCCGCCGCTGGGGCCGACCTTCCTCGTTTTGTCGGTCGATGTTCGTTCCGACCTGAGCGCTGAACTGGGTCCGGTGGTCGAGACCGGCGATGACCTTGGTCACGGCGTGGTGAAGCCCATGTCACCGATGCCGATGTCCTCCGTCCTCACCACGCCGGGCACGCTCATCGGCCCGTACGGGTACGCCGATTTCTGCTCGTGTCGGTAATTCCACCGATGGATCGGACCTACGCCATGGGTCCGATGCAAACCCCCTCATCGTCACGGAGGACACGAGGAACATGCGTATCAACAACAACATCATGGCGTTCAACGCTCAGCGAAACCTGGGCACGAGCGCCACCGCGATGGGCAAGTCCATCGAGAAGCTGTCGAGCGGTCTGCGGATCAACCGTGCTGCCGACGACGCCTCGGGCTTGGTCATCAGCCAGAAGCTGCGGGCTCAGACCTCTGGTCTGCGTCAGGCAACTCGCAACGCACAGGACGGGATCTCCGTCGTGCAGACCGCTGAAGGTGGCCTCAACGAGGTCCACTCGATGCTGAACCGTATGCGGGACCTCGCTGTCCAGGCGAACAACACCGGTGCCAACGATGCAACCGCTCGTACCGCTGCACAGGAAGAACTGTCGCAGCTTCGTACCGAGATCGACCGCATCGGCAACACCACTGCCTTTGGTGACACCAAGCTGCTCAACGGCAGCTACGGCGTCGAGGCCGCCAAGACCACCGGTTACGACGCCGACAACAGCGTCGCCGTCGCGGGTACCGAAGTCCTGACGCTCAACGTCAACGGCTCGGGTGCGGTTGCGGTCAACTTGTCGAACGCCGCCACCTACAACGGCAGCGACCTCGCGGTTGAACTGGAGAACCAGATCAAGTCCGCGCTGAACGGCGGCGGTGCTGCGACTGCGGTCTACGCCGACAACGTCAGCGTCGAGGCCACCACCGCTGGTGCAGGCTTCAACCTGGAGATCTCGATCGACGGCCTCGCCGACACCGAGACCTTCACGCTCGTCGACACCACCGGCACCTTCCTGGCGTCGAACAACTTCGGAACCATCTCCGCTGCCTCGGGCACCGGCGGTACCTTCCAGGTCGGCGCCAACAACACCAGCGATGACCAGATCAACGTTGCCATCTCGGCGGTCAGCTCGTCGGACCTCGGCCTCGCCGCCCTGGACCTGACCACTGATGCCGCAACGGCGATCGACTCGATCGATACGGCCATTGCTTCGGTGTCGAGTCAGCGAGGCAGCCTCGGTGCTGTGCAGAACCGGCTCGAGTCCACCATCTCCAACCTCTCGGTCACCAGCGAGAACCTCGCTGCCTCCGAATCTCGAATCCGTGACACCGACGTTGCGGCCGAGATGGTGAACTTCACCCGGACGCAGATCCTGCAGCAGGCCGGTACCGCCATGCTCGGTCAGGCCAACGCCAACGCTTCGTCGGCGCTTCGTCTGCTCGGCTAGTCACCGGCTGCTGTTCTGGCAACAACAGAATGAAACTCGGCAGCGGGGGATGGGCCAAACGGCTCATCCCCCGCAGTCCCTTTGTCACCACACCCTCATGTCCTCTTGTCACCCTCCGAGACTGACCTTCGTCGACGGAACCGTCGATGGTCATTCGAGTCCATCGGACCCGACCGATCTGAACCCTCATCGTCACGGAGGACACGAGGAACATGCGTATCAACAACAACATCATGGCGTTCAACGCCCAGCGAAACCTGGGGTCGAGCGCAATGTCGATGGGCAAGTCCATCGAGAAGCTGTCGAGCGGTCTGCGGATCAACCGTGCTGCCGACGACGCCTCGGGCTTGGTCATCAGCCAGAAGCTGCGGGCTCAGACCTCTGGTCTGCGTCAGGCGACCCGAAACGCACAGGACGGCATTTCGGTTGTGCAGACCGCTGAAGGTGGCCTCAACGAGGTCCACTCGATGCTGAACCGTATGCGGGACCTCGCTGTCCAGGCATCGAACACCGGTGCAAACGACGCCACGGCTCGCGCTGCTGCTCAGCAGGAGCTCGGTCAGCTTCGTACCGAGATCGACCGTATCGGCAACACCACCTCGTTCGGTGATGTGAAGCTGCTCAACGGTTCGTTCGGTGTCGAGGCCGCCAAGGTCACCGGTTACGACGCCGACAACAGCGTCGCCGTCGCAGGTACCGAAGTCCTGACGCTCAACGTCAACGGCTCGGGTGCGGTTGCGGTCAACTTGTCGAACGCCGCCACCTACAACGGCAGCGACCTCGCCGCCGAGGTGGAGAACCAGATCAAGTCCGCGCTGAACGGCGGCGGTGCTGCGACTGCGGTCTACGCCGACAACGTCAAGGTCGAAGCCACGACCGCAGGCAACGGCTTCAACCTGGAGATCTCGATCGACGGCCTCGCCGACACCGAGACCTTCACGCTCGTCGACACCACCGGCACCTTCCTCGCCGACAACAACTTCGGAACCATCTCCGCTGCCTCGGGCACCGGCGGTACCTTCCAGGTCGGCGCCAACAACACCAGCGATGACCAGATCAACGTTGCCATCACCGCTGTCAGCTCGTCGGACCTCGGCCTCGCCGCCCTGGACCTGACCACTGACGCCGCCGGCGCGATCGACTTCATCGACACGGCCATCGCCAGCGTCTCCACCGCCCGTGGTGAGCTCGGTGCTGTCCAGAACCGCTTCGAGAGCACCATCTCGAACCTGCAGGTCACCAGCGAGAACCTGGCGGCTTCCGAGTCTCGAATCCGTGACACCGACGTTGCGGCCGAGATGGTGGAGTTCACCCGGACGCAGATCCTGCAGCAGGCCGGTACCGCCATGCTCGGTCAGGCCAACCAGGTGCCGCAGTCCGTGCTGCGACTCCTCGGCTGATTCGTCAGTCGGATTCATCATCCCACCCCACGGGTGGGAGGCCGCCTGGCCTCCCGCCCCAGGGTGAGGGACAGGCAACGACTCACGGGACGAGGACATGACCAGCGTCGACGGACTGATCACCGGTCTGGACACCACCGACATCATCAATCAGCTCCTGGCAGCCGACCGCATTCCGCAGAACCAGCTGCTGGTGCAGCAGGCCAGCGCGGAAGCTCGTGCGGCGGCGTTTGCGGACCTGAGCGGTCGGTACGACGCAGTCCGCACGGCAGCCCAGGCGTTGGATCTCCCCGACGACTGGGAAGCACTGGCGGCGACGAGCTCGGACGAACTCGTCCAGGTCTCCACGACCAGCGGTTCGATCACCGGTGCACTGTCGTTCAACGTCGTGCAGCGGGCCCAGGCCCATGCGGTGTACTCGACCGACACGTTGAGCTCGCTCGACGATGTCATCGCCGCCGGCGGCAGCATCTTCTCCGCCCGTGACTTCACCCCGCTCGGTTTCAGTGATCTTGACGGTGCCGGCCTTGCCGTCGGCGAGCAGACCTTCGAGGTCACCCAGGCATCGGTCGCTGCGGTCAAGCCCGGCGATACCGAACTGGCCGAGAACGTGACCATCGACGGCACGAACGACACGATCGACATCACCGTCAATGGCATTGCTCAGTCCCTCACCATCGAGCACGGAACGTACGAAACGAGAGCGGACCTCGCTGCGGCCGTCCGAACGTCGATCTCCGACGTCGTCGGCCTCAGCGGGTCCCTCTCTGTCACGGTCAACCCCGTCGACCAACTCGAATTCTCCACGGTTCGGGAAGGCAGCGCGGCGACGCTGCAGGTGACGGGTGGGACCGCGCTCACCGATCTCGGTCTCAGCACCGACGCATCGGTCATCACCGGCACCGACGGCATCGTGTCGGTCAACGGGAACGACACCACCATCACCAACACCGACGCGGGGAGCGTCATCTCGCTCAACGCGGGAACCGGCACGATCGACGCAACGCTCTCAGGCGGCATCGACCTCGGTACTGCGTCGGTCGAACAGGTCTCGTTCGGCAATGGCACCCTCAGCGAGGTGGTCACCGCCATCAACGGCGCCGGAAGCCGCAACACCAACGCCGCGATCATCCAGGTCGCGGAGGGCCAGTACCGGCTGCAGCTCTCGGCCAACGAAACCGGCGCCTCCTCCGCGATCGGACTCGATTTGGCCCAGTTCACCGGCTTGGCCTCGGGCTTCACGACCCTGACCGACGGTCAGGACGCACAGATCGAAATTCAGGGCACGACGCCGTACACGATCACGTCGTCGAGCGACTCGTTCAAGGATCTGTTGCCCGGTGTCGATGTCACGTTGACGGGCGTGCCGACCGGCACGGTCACCATCGACGTGACACGGGACAGTGACACCCTTGCGAGCCGAATCGAGAGTTTCGTCAGCGCGGTCAACAACGTCGTGAGCGGGCTTCAGCAAGCCTCTGCGTACGACTCGGAGACCGAGACCGCCGCACTCCTCACCGGGAGCAGCACGGTTCGCCGCGCCCTCGATGAAATCACCTCCTCGATCATCAACCCAGTCACGGGAGCCGGTCTCGGATCGGTCGGCCTGACCGGGCTGACGATCAACAACGACGGGACGTTCTCGTTCGACAAGGGCGTGTTTCAGTCGGCCTACGAGGCCGATCCTGATGCCGTCGAACGGGTGTACTCGGTGCCGTTCGGCAGTGACGACGAGAGCGTGATGAGCCGAGTGCTGGCCGAAATCGATGACGCAACCACCTTTGGCACCGGGTATCTCCGAAGCGCCGAAGACGCCGAAACCGCTCGCGTCGATGACCTTGCAGAGTCGATCTCGGCGTGGGATCGGCGGCTCGAGATTCGAGAGCAGACCCTGCGGGCGGTGTACACCCGACTCGAAACCAACCTCGCCCAGCTCAACGCCCAAAGCACCTGGCTCGCCGGCCAGATCGCCAACCTCTCGACGGGCGCCCCGTCGGGATGATCTGAGAAGGCACCAGTCTGATGCGCAAAGCTGATCAACTCGCAAAGTTCAAGAACGACGGCAAGACCGTCTCACCGGAGCGGCTCCTCGTCATGTTGTACGAGCGCCTCGGCCGCGATCTCGCCGAGGCGGCGACCGCGATCACCGAAGGCGACGCCGAACGGCGTCACCGCACGCTCGTGCACGCCCAAGAGATCATCGAGGAACTCGCCTACGCGGTGAATCCTGATGTCTGGGAGTCCGGCGACGGGCTCCTGGCGCTCTACCAGTACCTGCTCGAACTGTTGGTGAAGGCCAACATCGGGTCCGATCTTCGGGCGCTCCGAGAGGCCTCGGCAATCGTCGGCGATCTCACCGAAGCATGGCGTCAGGCGTACGTCGAGATCGTGACGCCGGCCGGGCAGGCATCGTGAGCGTCGCCATCCTCGACGAGATCGAGGCGTACCTCGACGCGCTCGAGGCGGGGCTGCAAAGCGGCGAACCGAACGAGCTCGAGCTCACCGACCTCGACCTGACCGGACAGTCGGTCGAGGCAGCCGACGAGGAGCGGGCCCGCAACCTTCTCGCCCGGCTTGGGCGGCTCCAGGAACGCACGGAGGGGCAGCGGGTGCGTATCGCCGGCGAGATTGCTGGCCTTCGCCGTCGAACCGTCAATGACGGCCACCGACGCGGGCCGAGCGCCTTCGACTCGTCGTTCTGACGAACTCACGCAGCGTGTCCGAAATCGTCGAATCGGACTGAAACTAGGCCAAAAGACGGAGATTTTCTGTCTTTTGTTATCTCGGATGGTCACTGTCCGAGACTGTGCCCTGCGAGCACGGATTGCTTGTGACCCACCAGCCACGGACGGCCGGTACTCCCTTTGAGGGTGAACTCCGTCATGTCTGCTGTGGCCGCAATCCACTCCACAACCGAGGTCCGCCGATGATCATCAGCGGCGGTGACCCGACCAACCGTGCAATCCATGCGGCGCTGCACGGCCTCGACGCTCGTCGGGCCGCGCACGAAAACAACATCGCCAATGTCGAGACACCCGGCTACATCGCGCAGCGAGTCGACTTCGAGTCGGCCCTGAAGCGGGCCATGGAGGCCGGCAATCCGGAACTGACGCCCACCGTCAGCACCACGAACGACGTCCCCCGAGCCAACGGCAACAACGTCAACCTCGGCCAGGAGATGGTGTCGCTCACCGAGACCGCACTCACCCAAGAACTCCTCGTTCGCGCCCTCAACGACAAGTACGGGCTGATCCGCGGCGCACTGGGCCAGTAGTGGGGACGGTGCAGTAGATGAGCATGTTCGGCAGCATCCGAGTCAGCGCCTCCGGCATGGACGTGTACCAGACGTGGATCGACGCGATCTCCGACAACGTCGCCAATGTCAACACGATCACGTCGACCGACGAGGCCGCGTTCCAGAAGAAGCTCGTCGTTGCCGAGGCGGTTGGCGGTGCGGGCAACGGCATCGGCACGGGCTCTCGGGTGTCCGGTATCCGGCTCGGCGACGAAGAGGGTCGTCTCATCTATGACCCGGAGCACCCGCTGGCTGACGACGAAGGCATGGTGCGAGCTCCCGACATGGATCTCGAAACGCAAATGACCCACCTGATCGTTGCTCAGCGGTCGTATCAGGCGAACGTCACCGTCTTCGAACGAGCCCGAGATTCCTACCAGCGAGCACTGGAGATCGGCCGATGAACATCCCTGCGCTCGGTGGCGTACAAGGTGCGTTCCCCACGGCGAATCGGCTGGCCGCGGCAAAAGACGGCGCAGACGCGAGCGAGTTCGGCTCGTCGATTGGCCAGGCGCTCGAAGAACTCGACCAGCTGCACGGCACAGCGGACGGCATGGCGGCCGACGCGGCGACCGGTGACCTGGAGTCGGTGACCGACTATCTCGTTGCGTCGAGCGAAGCCCAATTGGCAACCCAGGTCACGGTTGCCGTTCGGAACCGGGCCGTGGAGGCCTTCAACGACATCATGCGGATGCAGGTCTGAGGCGGGGGATAGCGACACATGTTGGAACGAATCACGGGACGAGTCGGCGATGTCACCGCCGGCTTCAGTACGTCGCAAAAGGCCACGATGGCGGCGATCTTCGTCGCGGTTGTGGCCTCGATCTATGTTTTCTCGAGCTGGGCGTCGACCACGGACATGGCACCGCTCTACACCGACCTCGAGACCGCAGACGCGGCGACGGTCACCGATGAGTTGACGACGATGGGTGTCAACTACGACCTTGCCGACCAGGGACGGACGGTTCTGGTTCCCCGCGATCAGGTGTACTCGCTGCGCCTCGATCTCAGCCGGACCGGCGCCCTTCCCGGCGGCACCGAGGGCTACAGCCTGCTCGATGAGCAAGGCATCACGTCGACGCAGTTCCAGCAGCGGGTGGCCTTTCAGCGGGCGCTCGAGGGGGAATTGGCGAAGACGATACGAGGCATGGATGCAGTCGACGCCGCGACCGTGCACCTGGTGATGCCCGAAGACGATCTGTTCAGCGCCGATGACGTCCATGCGTCGGCCTCGGTGCTGGTACAGACCGCCGCGACCCTCGCCCCCGAACAGGTGCAGACGATCGTGAACCTGGTCTCGGGCGCGGTCGAAGGTCTGCGTTCTGACGAAGTGACCGTGTCCGACCAGAATGGGCTCGTCCTCGCCTCACCAGGCCAAGGCCCCTTCGATCGAGCCGGCGCCAACGGTGCCCTCAACCAGACCCGCGACTTCGAAACCCAGCTCGCCGGCGAGATCACGAGCCTTCTCGCAGCCGTTGTCGGCCCGGGCAAGGTGATGGTGACCGTCAGCGCAGTGATGGATTGGGACGCATCGAGTGTGGTGCAGGAAACACACACCCCGTCCGCTGTGCCCGAAGGAACCGATCCACTCAAGAGCTCAGAGACGACCCGTACCGAGTCGTATCAGACGAACTCCACCGACGGTGTCGCCGAAGGCGTACTCGGTGAGGGCGAAGAGCAGAACGCGACACCCGCCGAGTCGAACTCCACCTATGACGCAAACGACCGCAGCACCAACTTCGTCTTCGACAGCACGATCGAGACCACAGAACGCCAGGGCGGCGACATCACCCGGCTGAACGTGGCCGTCCTGCTCGATGAGGCTGCAGTCACCGACGCCCAGCTCGCCGAGATCCAGACCCTCGTCACCGGCGCCGCCGGCATCGACCCAGCCCGGGGCGACACGCTGGCGGTCAGCCGGCTTGCGTTCGACACGACCGTCGCCGATGCCCTCGCCACGGAGCTCGAGAACGCCGGGAGCGGAACGGCGGCCGGTGGGACGAGCACGATGTCGACGATGATCCTTGGCGTGCTCGGCCTGATCATCGTCCTCGTCGGAGCGATTCAGATCTTCCGAGGTGGCCGCAAGACCGATGTCGAAGAACTCGACATCGTCACCCTCACCAACAGCCTGACCGCGGGCTCGGCTCGCCCGATCCTGCCTCAGCCGGTCGTCGCCGAAACCGAAGCAGAAGGTGACGAAGAGGAAGATGAGGAAGAAGAAGAGGACCTCGGGCTCGAGCCCGGCGTGCTGTCTCCCGAAGACGAACTACGCGTCCTCGTCGACTCTCAGCCCGATGAAGTCGCCCGCCTCCTGCGGACCTGGCTCGCCGATCGTCGGGCGGTGAGCCGTGCATGAGCGCTGTGCTGAATGCGACCCGGCCCACGAGATGAGAGGCACTGATCGATGAGCAAGATCCACGAGCTGACCGGACCGGAGAAGGCCGCCATCCTCCTGCTGAGCCTTGGCCAGAACAAGGCCGCGAAGATCCTCCGCGAGCTTCGTGACGAAGAGGTGTCCGACATCGTCACCGAGATCGCCGCCATCGCGGTCGTCGAACAGGACACGGTCACCGAAATCGTCGAGGTCTTCAGCGAGACCAGGAAACAAGACGTGGCGTTGTGCCGTGGTGGTCTCGACCAAGCACGCGAGATGCTGTCGGCAGCCGTCGACGAGGAGAAGGTCGAAGAAATCTTGGCCCTGGTCGACCGGGGTGTCATCGAGCCACCGTTCGCATGGCTCGCACCCGTTCCTGCGTCGGACCTGGCTCGAATCCTGATGAAGGAGAACCCGCAAACGACGGCGATCGTGCTGTCGTTCATCGACCCCGACATCGCTGCCGCAGTGCTGGGCAACCTGCCTGACGAGTACCAGCAAGAGGTCGGTATTCGCATCGGTGAGCTCGGCGATCCGTCGCCCGAAGTGGTCAACCGAATCGAAGACGGCCTCCGCGAACGGATCGGCCCCGACGCGTTCAAGCGGCAGTACGGCGTCGGTGGTATCAACACGCTCGTCGCCTTGCTCAACCGAAGCGACCGGTCGACGGAGCGCGAGGTGCTCGAAGCGCTTGCCCAGCACGACGAGGAGCTCGCTGGTGAAGTCCGGCGCCGCCTCTTCGTCTTCGAAGACATCGTCGGGCTCGACGATCGGGCGATTCAGACCGTGTTGCGAAACATCGACGCCAAGGCGCTGCCGATGGCGCTCAAGGGCGTGCGACCCGAAGTCCAGCGCAAGATCACCAGCAACCTGTCCAGCCGCGCAGCCCAGAACCTGGTGGAGGAGATCGAACTGCTCGGCCCCGTCCGGGCGGCCGATGTGGAGGGCGCTCAGGTTGCGGTCGTGGCGATCATCAACCAACTCGAGCAGGCCGGCGACATCATGATCAGCCGAGGCAACGATGCGCTCATCGCGTAACGGACTCGTCCCGTCCCGAATCGGGCTCATTGTCGACGACACCACGGCGGTCGCGATGCCGCTCGTCGAGGCCGACCCGCCGGAGGACACCGACGCCATCGAGCGACTCGACGGGTTTCGGGTCGGTCGAGAAGAGGGCTACGCCGCCGGCTACGCCGAAGGGCTCGCCAGTGCAATGGCGTCGATGACACCGTTCATCGACGGCCTCCACGACTCGGTTCGCCGGATCGAAGAAGCAAGTGACGTGGTCGAGGACCGAGTCGCCGCCATGTCTGTCGCCCTCGCCGCCGAACTGGCCGAGGCGATCGTCGGAGGTGACCTGTCACTGCTCGAGAGCGGCGAGGACGTGATCGTGCGGGCGTTCGGCCTTCGTCGCCACGGCGAGGCGGTTCGCATCCGCGTGCACCCCGACCATCCCGTTCTCCGGGAACCGGTCGAACGAGCGGGCGTCGAGTTGATCGCCGACCCGGAGATGACGCCAACCGGTGCGCTCGCGGAGATCGGTGAAGGCATGGCCGACCTCTCGATCGATGCTGCTCTGGCGCGAGTCAAAGAGGCGCTCGTATGACGTTGCTTCTCGACCCGAGGGAGATCGCCCGCTGGCAATATGCGTTGGACGCTGCCCCACCACTTCGGTCTGGTGTCATCCGTCGCGTCCTCGCCGGCGGGTTCGAAATCAGCGGCCTCGACGTTGCGATCGGCGACCTCGTCGTCGTCGACAGCGGCGACCGCCCAACGAAAGGTCTCATCGTCTCCCTGCAGGAGGAGTCCGTCATGGCCAGCCCGATGGGCGACCTCGACGGTTTGCGAATCGGGCAACGAGTGTTCGCGCCGGGAGGCCCACCACGCCTTCCCGTTGGAGATGCGCTGCTCGGACGAGTCGTCGATGCACTCGGATCGCCGATCGACGACGGTGACGTACTTCGCGGCACGCTCGCAGTCGACCTCGACGAGAAGCCTCCGCACCCGCTTCGGCGGCAGCGGATCGAGGAACCGATGCCGGTCGGTGTTCGTGCGATTGACGCGGCGATCACGTGCGGCCGCGGGCAACGAATCGGCATCTTCGCTGGTTCCGGTGTCGGCAAGTCCACCTTGCTCTCGATGATTGTGCGCAACACCACCGCAGACGTCGTCGTGATCGGTCTCGTCGGCGAACGGGGTCGGGAGGTCCGGGAGTTCATCGAGGACGATCTCGGTCCCGAAGGACTCGCTCGTTCGGTCGTCGTTGTTGCTACAGGCGACGAGCCGCCCCTGATGCGGCTGTGCGCAGCCCGTTCCGCCACCCGGATCGCCGAGGCGTTCCGAGACCAGGGCAAGGATGTCGTACTCCTCGTCGACAGCGTCACTCGGTACGCGATGGCTCAACGCGAGATCGGACTGGCAGCCGGCGAGTTCCCCGCCAGCCGCGGCTATCCGCCATCGGTTCTCACCGCGCTCCCGCGGCTCCTGGAGCGTGCTGGCGCGGGCGAACGCGGCAGTATCACTGCGCTCTACACGGTGCTGGTCGAAGGCGACGACATGCAAGACCCGGTCGCCGATGCGGTGCGCGGCATCCTCGACGGCCACATCGTCTTGAGCCGAAACCTCGCTCAGCGGGGCCACTACCCGAGTATCGACGTCGGCGCCTCGGTGTCTCGTGTCATGGCGGCCGTGACCACGCCAGAACAGCAGGCGCTCAGTCGCAAGTTGCGTGAACTCCTCGCGGCCTACGACGAAGCCCGTGACCTGATCGAGGTTGGGGCCTATGTCGCAGGCACCAACGCACGAACCGACGAAGCGGTCGCTCGTCGCGATGCCGTCCTCGCCTTCCTGCAACAGCAGACCCACGAGCCCACGGCCTTCGCCGACACCTGGACGGCCCTCGCCCACACCCTGGGAGCGATGTCATGACCCGTGACAGCAAGCGGCTCAGCCGCATCCTCAACCTGCGTCGACGCCAAGAAGAACAGGCTCGAGTGCAGCTCGCACAGAGCCTGCAGAAGGCGGCGCAGATCTCTGACGAAGTGAAAGCCCGAACCGAAGCGCTCGAACGGGCACTCGAAGGTGGTTCAGCGCCTCGGCGCCGGAGCCACATGGCGACGCTGATGGATATGGCCGAGCCTGCTCTTCGGGCGGCCCAGGCGGCTGAAGCGTCAGCGATGGGCACGGCTGAGGAGGTTCGGCGCGAGTGGAACCGCGCCGCCCAGCGCCTCAAAGGGATGGAGCGACTCGACGACCGGCGAAGCGAGGAAGCGGCCGAGGCCCAAGCCTCGATCGAGAAGGCAGCCTTCGATGACTCGGCGAGCAACCGGGCAGGTGACCGCGAATGAGCATCAGTCCGCCATCGATGCCGATTCCGAGCCGGGTCCTCGAATTGGAAGCCCGCTTCGGAGCCCGTCAGACGTCCCTTGGTCATGATGCCGACCGGTTCGCGTTCGGCCGTTCACTCGACGCGGCCAACGCCTCGGCCGAACTCTCGGGGGGCGGAGTGACGACCAGCGTGCAGTCGATCACGCTCCCAGCCGTGCGACCGGTGCACGTAGGCCGGGTGGTCAACGACGACGGCACCTTGGCCGACGGTGTCCCGTACGCCGACCTCTTCCGTGCCGCTGGCGCAGAGCACGGCATTCAGCCCTCGATCCTCGCTGCGGTAGCCAAGACCGAGTCGGCGTTCGATCCCCAGGCGGTCTCCCATGCCGGCGCCCAGGGGCTTATGCAGTTCATGCCGGCGACCGCCGCCGAGATGGGGGTCGACCCCTATGACCCGGCATCGGCGATCGACGGCGCGGCCCGCTACCTGTCGCAGAACCTCCGCCGCTTCGGCTCACTCGAACTTGCCTTGGCCGCCTACAACGCCGGACCTGGCGCGGTCCAAAAGCACGGTGGCATTCCCCCATTCGCTGAAACCCAGGCCTACGTCCCCAAGGTGCTTGCCGCTGCGGGGATGACCGGAACGGAGATTGCGTCGTGATCGAAATCGACTTCATGCCCGCACCAACGCCGACCCCGTCGACCAGCACAGTGTCCGCAGATGCTGCGGCGGACTTTGCAACTGCGATGCGGGACGCGTCTCGCTCACACGATGATCACACCGTGGATCGTGAGGAGCCAGGCCAACGCAAGGTCGATGCCGACGAGACCGTCGACGAGACCTCCCCCGACGCAGATGCCGAAGACCCGTCCTCGACGGCGGACGACTCCGAATCCGACACGCCCGTCGAGGACTCGACACCGCCGAAGCGGTTGCCTTCCGCGCCTGTCGAGGTGACCGCAATGCCGGTGATCGCCGTTCCGGCGACCGTCGAGACCGAGCGGCTTGCGGTGCCGCCGGCCGAAGGCGAAGCCGTCGACAGCGTGCCCGAAGGCGCCGACGTGACCACCGTCGACCCTGCCAATGGCGCCGCCATCGTCGAGCAGATCGCCGATCACGCAGCGGTGGCAACCGCCGATGCCGAGAAGGTCGAGGTGCCGACCGCTGATGTCGAAGCGGTGCTTCCAGCCGACCAGGTCGTGCGTGAGGACCCGGTCGTCGACCCGGTAATCGACGCCTCTGCTGTTGCCGAGCCAGAGCAAGCAACGGTTGCTTCGGACGCTGAAGAGATCGAGCCGGCACCGACGACCGTCGTCGCCTCAGCTGATCTCGAACCGACGATCGAAGAACCGGTCGACGCAGCCCCTTCGCCCTCGACACAGACGGGCCCCGAAGGCGAGCCGGCCGCGGATCTCGATGCATCGCCGGTTTCGTTGGAGGCCCGCCCATCGGCCCCAGCACCCACGTCGGCAACGATCGACGGGGCAGGGACTGCGCTCACCGAGCCTCCGCCTGCTCCGGTCGACCCAGCGGCAACCGTCATCGATCCGATGGCCGCCGCCGACGCCGCCGAGCTGGATACGCCGCCGCCGGCGCAACAGATCGCGCAGGCCTTGCGCGACGTCCGCCGGCTCGCCGATGGCAGCCACCGCCTGTCGCTGCAGCTGTACCCCGAAGAGCTCGGCGTCGTGCAGCTCGAGGTTGCCCTCCGCGATGGTCAGCTTCATCTCCGGGCGGCCACCGAACTCGACTCCACCCGCCGGCTGCTCAACGCCTCATTGCCGGAACTTCGAGAGCAGCTCTCCGACGCGGGTGTCAGCGCGGGCTCGCTCGAGGTCGGACCCGAGACCGCCGGCGGCGATCGCTCGTCGTCGCAGGATGCGGACCGAAACGCCGGTCCCTCGCGGCCCCCCGAGTTTGTCGGAGCCAACAACGGTGACCGCCTCGCTTCGGCCCAAACCCTGATCTCGACCGACCCCGGCCGTCTCGACGTCCAACTCTGAGGAGCGCCATGACCAACATCGACACCATCATTGCGAACAACACCGCGACCGACCCGAACACGGTCCCGACCGCGACCGATGCCAACGACGAGCTCGGGCAAGACGCCTTCCTCAAGTTGTTGGTGGCTCAGCTCCGCTATCAGGACCCGATGTCGCCCCAAGACTCGTCGGAGTTCTTGTCGCAGACCGCCCAGTTCACCCAGGTCGAGAAACTCGAAGAGATCGCGGATGCGATGGCGATGCTCAGCACCAATGACCAGCTGTCGACGATCGGCAACCTCGTCGGCAAGGTTGTCCAGCATCAGAACGCGCTGGGCAACATCGTCGATACGACGATCACGTCGGGCCGCATCCACGACAACGGCATCACCTTGATCGGGGCCGACGGTTCCCAGATCGGCCTCGCCGACGTCATCGGTGTGACCGCACCGACGCCACCATCCGACGAGGGTGAGGCCTGACGCCGCTCCGCCTTCGACCGCTCTCCCCACCTCCGAATCCCCCCACCCCCCCGAATCCCCCCAGCCCTGAACCCTCACCGAAAGACTCACGATGATCCGTTCCATGTTCTCCGCCATTTCCGGCCTCCGAAGCCACCGCACCGCGATCGACGTCGTCGGCAACAACATCGCCAACGTCAACACCACCGGCTTCAAGAGTTCGGCCGTCATCTTCCAAGACGTGCTCAGCCAGACCATCCAGGGTGCCGGCGCTGGCGCCCCGACCGCCGACATCGGTGGTACGAACCCGTCCCAAATCGGCCTTGGCGTTTCGATCGGTCGGATCAGCACCAACTTCGGACAGGGTGCCCTGCAGCGAACCGATCGAGAGATGGACTTTGCGATCCGGGGCGACGGGTTCTTCACCGTCGACGCTGCGGGTGAACCGCTCTACACCCGGGCCGGCTCGCTCTCCCTTGATGCCAACGGCCGGCTGGTCACCACGACCGGCGGTCTGATCCAGGGCTGGAGCTCTGACACCGCCGGCAACATCGACACCAACGCCCCCGCTGGTTCGATCGCCGTGCCGGTCGGCGACCTGATCGCGCCGACACCGACCACATCGGTCAACCTGAAGGGCAACCTGCCGACCGGCGATGCTGTCGGTGCGGCCTACACCACCAGTGTCGAGGTCTACGACACGCAGGGCCAGCCCATCCTCGCCGCGTTCACGTTCACCAAGAGCAACACCAACGAGTGGACGGTCACCGGGGAGTACGGCGATCCAGGCACGGCGTTCGCCCTCACCGACAGCGTCTTGACCTTCGACGCCAACGGTGACATCACCGTTCCGGCCGACAACACGGTCGACATCGCCGCTGGTCAGATTCCCGGCGTGCCCGCGTTCGTGCTTGACCTCAACAACTCCAACGGCCGCATCTCGCAATACGGTGAACTCTCGACGGTGAGCATCACCACCCAGAACGGTTCGGCCGCCGGCTCACTTCAGGCCTTGAGCGTGTCGCAAGAGGGCGTACTGGTCGGTTCGTACAGCAACGGTCTGAACCGTTCGATCGCGCAGTTCGCGATCTCGCTGTTCTCGAACCCCGAGGGGCTCGAGAAGGTTGGTGACTCCGCCTTCCGGACCACGGTCAACTCCGGTGTCGCCCAGCTCAACATGGCTGGGCTCGGCGGCCGCGGCCTGATCAGTTCTGGCACACTCGAGATGTCGAATGTCGATCTGGCATCGGAGTTCACCAACCTGATCGTCGCGCAGCGTGGTTTCCAGGCCAACAGTCGGGTGGTCACGTCGAGTGATGAAATCCTGTCTGACATCGTGAATCTCAAGCGATAGTCCTCGCCCCGACGCCAGCTGAGCTTGGCTGATCGGGGTCTCGTGGCCGGCTAGGCCAAACGGCCACGCTCGGTCGGAACAAAAGTCACCTTCCTCCCGCCGTTTTCACGCGTGGTGGCCGCTGCCCTCATCGGGGGTGGTGTGCTGCCGAGACTCTGTGCACCGGAACGATCCGGTCACCCCTCAGGACGAGAGGTGTTCAGAAAGCCAAGGACGGTTGCCATGGGACAGGACATGCACCCCGTACACGGCCGCGCCCCGGAAGGGGACGGGCCGCCGGGTTCGACCAGCGCTACACGCGTGCTGGTGGTCGACGACCACCATCTGGTCCGCCTCGCCGTAGAGACACTCCTCGCCGATGAGCACGACCTGGAGATTGTCGCCCAAGCCGATTCGTTGAAGCAGGCCGCCACGGCCCTGCGGGCGACGGATCCGGATGTGATTCTTCTCGACGTTCATCTGCCCGATGGCGACGGACTCGACCTCTGCCGCACCGCCGCCGCTGGTGGTGTGAAGGTGTTGATCCTCACCGCCTATGCCGGCGAGGAGCTGATCGTCGAAGCAATGCAGGCTGGCGCCTCCGGCTACGTCCTCAAGCAGGACCGGGCCGAAGAGATCGTCACTGCGCTGCGCACCGTCGGAACCGGGGGCGCGCACTTCTCGGGCGCTGCAACGCCGCAGATGATGGCGATGATCGCCACCGGTGGTCTTCCCGAAGATCCGCTGGCGCACCTCTCCGATCGCGAGCGTGAGCTGCTCGACCTTCTGGGGGAGGGCCTCAGCAATCGACAGATCGCTGATCGTCTGTACCTGGGCGAGCGCACCGTGAAGAACTATGTCTCTCGGCTTCTGCGCAAGCTCGACCTCGATCGGCGGGCTGAGGCTGCAGTGTTTGCGGCCAAGCTCGACGCTGAACGGCAGATGCGACGCTACGCGGTGGTGCCGCGGGGCTGACATGGCCCTCACCGACCACCCGGGAGACGACCGGTGGGGTCCGGAGCAGCGGACCAACCGGCAACTCCACGACCTCGTCGTGCCCCAGCTCTTCGTTGTTTCGACGGGGCTGGCGGCACTGCGTCGTCGCGTCTCCGGGGAACCGACCGAAGAGCTCGTGGAGACGCTTGCCCACGCCGCCGAAAAGGCGTTGGGTGATCTGCGGGCCATCAGCCGCGGTCGGCCGGTCAGCCACGGTGGGGATTTCGATCGTCTGGTCGCCCGCCTCAACCTCACCGCCACGACGGTTGCCCGATTGACGGACTGTGCGGTGGTGATTCGGTCCTCCGGTTCGCTCGAGCCGGTGGACGGACTCGAAGACGATCTCTCGGCGGTGATTCGCGAATGCATCGTCAACGCCATCCGCCACGGACGAGCCTCGACCGTCGACGTCGACCTGAAGGTCACCGACGATGCCCTCTCCGTGCGTGTCTCTGACGATGGCGCATGGGTGACGTCGGTCGACCCGGACAGCTCCGGGCTCGCCGGGCTGCGCGAACGCGCCGCTCGTTGGCAGGGCCGCGTGGTCGTCGAACACGGGGGCGAGATGACCCGTGTCCTGTGGCGAATTCCCCTGGATACAGAGGGCCGTCCGCTCGTCTGAGGATGACCTTCGGCACCTGCCCAAAACGGGGGTAGCTCCCGAACCTGTTGGCCTACCGAAGACCACGGAAGGACCTCGGCGATGAGCACCCCATCCTTCGACTCGACTGCCGAGTCGGCTGCCAACCAGACGAAGCATGCCACCAACCGGCGGCCCTGGATTTTGACCAGTGTTGTCGGGGTCCCTGCGTCGGTCGGAGTGCTGGCCTGGGTGCTCGCTCGGGGAGTGCAGGGGCCGGTCGAGATGGCCGCCGCCGTGGTCGCAGCAGCGATGCTCAGCTTCGTCGTTGGTTCGCTGCTTCGGTCCCGAAGTGACGATGCGTCGCCACTCGATTTGGCTGGACTCGCAGGCATCATCGACGCCGAACGCGTCGATGGGGTCGTCACCAAGCCATTGGCCGCTGCGGTCATCGAGCTTCGTGGTATCGCCGCCGACACCGTCGTTGATGGCGCCGATGCATGGAGCGAGCCGGTCGGTGTCATCGCCAAGCGGTTGGTCGAAGCCGAACTCCCTGCGCCGGCCTTGATCGCCCGGCTCGGTCCGCACAGCTTCGGCGCAGTGTTCAGTGCCGACACTCGCAGCGACGCCCTCGCCATCGCCGAGACGCTGGTGGCGATGTGTCGAATCCCGATCCGAACGCCCAATCGCGAGATTCGGGTCGACGCGGTCGCTGGTGTGAGCCACACGCCGGCTGGCTGCCGGGTGCGGGGTGAGGAACTCCTGCGGTCCGCCGATGCTTCGATGCGAGTCGACGCCACCGCGGCGGGCCCGGTGGCAACGAGCGGAGAGCGTCTCCGCCGTCACGCTCGTCGGGTTGTCGAGGTCGAGACCGAGATCCGGCACAGTCTCGATGTCGATCTCCTCACCGCTCGGCTTGCGCCGGTGGTCGACGTGCACAGCGATGAAGTCATCGGTCTTCGGTCCGGCTACGACTGGACTGCCGTGTCCAGCACCGACCCGGAGATGTTGCGGTCGATCGCAGGATCGCTTGGCCTGCGCCGCTCGATCGAGACGCAATACCTGATGCGTTCGATCTCGGCTGCAGAGTCGTTGGGTGACACCAGCCACCGGCAGGTCTACGCCCGAATCGACGCTGACCGGGTGATCGACGATCGGGCCGTCGCCCAACTCGGAATGTTGATCCGGGCGAGCGGCATCGCACCGCAGAACCTCGTGCTCGAGCTCGACGGTTGGGGTGCGCAGACCCTTGGTTCGGAAGCGACCTCTGCGCTTCGCAGCCTCGGCGTGGGCGTTGGCATCAATCTCCGCCATCACGCCACGTGGGAGCCGGTGCCCGGCCACCTGACGGGTGAGCTCGACTCGATCTCGGTATCTGCGATCGACCTGATCGAAGGTGAAGAGGTGTCGGCGTTGCGGGTGAGCCGCTTGGCCCGAATCGTCGACGGTGATCTCTCCCGGGTCACCGTGGTCGATGTCGACAGTGCATCCGTCGCCCTGGAACTTTCCGCTGCGGGCCTCTCAACCCAAAGCGGCCGGGTACATGGTCGCCCACTGGCCGCTCGCGACCTGAACGAGTGGCTCTCGAACCGGCTTGCAACCTGACATTCGTGGCCCGCAAGGCCGGCGGCCGACACCGCATCGGACCTAGATCACGCGAGGCCCATCGACCCATCATCGGTCGGACCCTGACTCCGAAACTGGTGTCCATGCACGCGACCAAGACCACCACCGACGAACGGCTCTCCGAGCTCGTCGCGCATCTCAGCGGCGCCCCGATGGAACAGTCCCGCGCCATGGTGCGGGACTCGTCGATGGAACGTCGCGGCGACGACGAGCTCTTCCGGGTAGCCGATGCGCTCGTTCGGCTGGGCTGTGGCGTCCCGGCCCCCCGGCGCAATGCGTCGATGCGCAGCCTTGCCGAGGGCTGAGCGTCCGCCTGCGCGCTTCCTGAGGCATCGCCTCGACGACAACTGACCTCCCACGCTTGCTGGCGTGCACCACGGAACCACGCCTGGTGCACGCCAGTTCGCGTTGCCGCCCGACGCGTTGCAGTGCTGCGGACGCCCTGCGGTGTTGCGGACGCGAAGACGACGCGCCGGAAATCCGACGCGCCGTCTCCGGTGTGTTTCGCTCGTGGCTAGGGCGCCGGAGGCGTTGTGGTCGCCGTGGGGTCCTCGTCGAGCTGCGGGTCGGGTTCATCGAGGTCGGATCCATCGATGACGCCACCGTCGAGCGCAGCGGGAACATCCTCGGGTTCGCTGATCGAGGAGGAGGACCACGGGGCGAAGGGGTCGGCAACCGATCGGTTCACCGACCAGTCGTCTTGGGTCCAGTCCTGCGCGGCCGCGCTGCCCTGCGATGCCACGGCGGGAAAGGCTGGTGCCGGCAGCGGGAGGTCGTCATCGCCTCCGCCGCCGAGAAGGACTTGGCTCCCAAGGAGCGCGGCAACCCCCACGGCAGGCACGATGAGAAGTCGGCGGTTCATGGTGTGGGCTCCTCGGCAGCGGCCGGGTCGGTCGAGTCAACCGAAGACTCGGCATCGGCGGGGGTCTTCGAGTCGACATAGCGGGCGATGAGCGAGTCGGATGGACTGTTGTTGCGAAACAGGCGCATGGAGATCGCGGCGTCGAGATTGCCTTGCCCGGTCGAGTTGATGACCATCGAGTCGATCAACGCCAGGCGATCGGTTTCGGTGATTGCCTCGGCGAAGTCGATCAGGTCGAGGTACGTGCCACCCACTCGGATGTTGAGCGTCACCGTGCTCCAGCCGCCCGGGGTCCCAGGGGCATTGGCGCCCTCAGCGACCTCGTTCTGGGTGGGGACAACATCGCGGAGATCGAGTCCGAGCCGGTCGGCGATCTCGTCGAGTTCGACGATGAAACCAGCGACGTCATAGTCGCCCGGGACGAGAACACCGAGTTCGGTGAGTTGGGCTTCGATCGAATCGCCAGAGTCGGCAAGCGGCACGAGCGTGCCGACCTGGCGCTGGAGGTCGGCGATCTGGGCGTCTGCTGCCTCGCGTCTCGATTCGATCTCGCCATTGGCTTGTCGGGCGGGCCACCAACCGGCGCCGAGGATGGCGACGGCGGCGAGCGCAGGAGGGGCGACGGAGCGCCAAGAACGGCCAATCATGATTCGTCCTCCATCGCAGCTGCCGGGTCTGGGTCGAGCTCAGGCTCCGCACTACTCGGATCGAGCCACACACCGGGATTCAGCGCGCGAGGGGCCCGGGCGTCGGCGGTCAGGCGGGCATGGGCGAGAAAGACCACGCCGGAGTCCTCGGTCTGGCCGAGTGCCGCGGACGTCGATTGCACCAGCCAGATGTCTTCGAAGATCCCGAGATTGGCCATGCTGTCGAGCCACTCGCCGACTGCGGCCTGGTTGCGGCTCACACCGTTGAACGACGCGATCGACGCGTCGTCTGATCCGTTGCTGACCGGTCGAGCCAGGTTCATGCTGGTCAGGTAGGTGTTGTCGTCGGTGGCATTGGCGATGGAGTCGAGGATGCGACCCCACCACAGGTCGTCGCGCAGGGCGGTGGAGACGGCACCGGTCTGGTTGGTTCGGGCCTGATCGAGTTCGCCGATCAAGGCGAGCGAGTTCACCCGGACCGACATCGTTTGTACTTCGGCTTCGATTTGCTCGACCTCGGCGGTCGCAGTGTCGACGCCGCTTCTGTACGGAAGCACGGTCACCAGGCCAGCGGCCACGATCGCGCCGGCCACGCCGACGCCGATGGTGAGTTCGCGTCGATTGGCTGTCGCCTCACGCACGCTGGGCGGGTTGAGATCGAACGAGTCTTCGAGTCCGTTGAGGTGCGACCATGCGAGACCCGCGGCCTCGACATAGTGGTCGTAATCGTCAAAGTCATCGGCCTGGCCTTGGGGCCACCACGAGGGAGGCATCGCTGCCGCGACCGATGTGCTGGTGGCGGAGGCGATCAGCTGATGCAGGATCTCGAATCGACCGAACGCACCCGTCACGATGACATGGTCGACGCCGGTGCCCGTGTGCTCGCGAAGGTCGTAGTTGATGGCCGCGGCGACCGCATCGGCCGCTTCGGCGAAGCGTCGATCCTGGCCGGCGAGCACCGGTTCAGTACCGGGCCCACCCTGTTGGTGGCCTTCGACGCGGGCGATCATGCCCTCGAGTTCGTCGGCGAGCTGGGCGGCGTGGTCACCACCACCGGCGGAGAGCACTCGCACCATGCGAGGCTTGCCGTCTGATCGCAACACGACCGTGGTTCGGGTGCCGTCCACGGACACGACGGCGTCTCCCTCGTTGTCGTCCGCAGCAATCGGGTCGATGGCGGTGGCGAGCGCGGTGGGGACTGCGTCGATCGACGCAACGTCGAGCCCGGCGTCGGAGATGGCGGTTGCAATGGTCTCGACGAGTTCGACGGGCACGCCGATCGCCAACACTTCGATGGCGTTCTCGTCCTGGGGGTCATCGACGACGAGATGGTCGATGACCGCGTTTTCCAGTCCGTAGGGGAGATAGTCAGCAAGCTGGTAGCGGACGTAGCCGCCGATGTCGTCGGCCGCCGCTCGTGGGACCTTCATCGGCCGCATCGTGGTGTCGCGCCCGTTGATGCCGAACGCGACGTTCTTTGTCTTGAACGAACTGGCCTTCCAGAGTTCCTTCAGGCCCGCCGACACCGCCTCAGCGTCGATCGCCGAGGTGACCGTGCGCACGCCACCCGGGATCTGGACTTCGCCGACGGCGACCGCCTGGTGGCCACGCAGGCGGCGATGAATCTCGACGGCGCGCAGCGTGTCGCCGTCGATCGTCACGCCGACGACCCGGCGTTGTGTTGAGGTGTGTTGACCCATGGCTCTCCTCGAGAGTGACCTTGGTCAGTTTCGGACGTGATCCGGAATGCTCAAGAGCGTCGGGATGGGTCGTTGGGCCCATCTGCGGCGATGACCTTCGGCCGAGCCTGAACAGGTGAGAGATCGTTTGTCGCGCGACGGCGGGCGGACCGTCGTCGAGGCGGTGATTGCCCTCAGCATCATCGCGGCGACAGCAGCCGTCTGGGCCCAGATGACGTCGTCGGCGGCAAAGGCTGATGTCTCCACCGACCGCCGCGAGGTTGCGCTGGAGTTGGCGACCTCAGAGCTGGAGGTGCTGCGAGCCACGCCCGGCATCGAAGATGGCCTCGATGGGACGGGAGGACCGTCGCAGGTAGATGGGATCGACGTCGTCTCTGATGTGGCCGCTTCGCCGTACTCGTCCTCGACCGATGTGAGCGGCGTGACCTTCACGATCGATCGTTTCGTACTCGACCCAGGGGAGGAAGCTTGGCGACGGCTGCTGGTCACGGTGACCTGGCAGGACCACGGGTTCCAACAAGACATTCGGCTCGACACGGCGATCCCGGTTGTGCCGGAACCCACGTCGGTTCGCACGAGCCTCCTCCAGAACGGCTCGTTCGAGTCGATGGCGAGCCCGCCTGGTCCGGCGACCTACGGGCTGCGGGCGGTCGACGACTGGACCGGCAGTGCGAACGGCGGAAACCTGGAGGTTTGGGCGACCGGCCACGCAAGTGTTCCGTCGTCGGACGGCGGTTTTCATCTCGAATTGAACGGCAACGGTCCCGAGGCGGCGACCCAGGAGCTCCTCCTCGAACCGGGCTCGCTCTACGAATGGTCGGTCGACCATCGGGGCCGAAGCGACAACGACACGTTCGAGGTCGTGGTCGACGGGGTCGTCGTCGCCACGCACACGACGGCACCAGGAACCTGGGTTCGCTACACCGGACAGTTCTCGCCGACGACGAGCCTGGTCGACTTCGGCTTCCGAGCCGTCGACAGCGGCGCGAGCGGCAACCTGATCGACAACGCCGAACTCGTCGTCGTGGGCGCCAACGTGGCGCTGAGCAAGCCAGCCCGTCAGACCACCACATCACACCTGGGCAGTGCGCACGACTTCGGTCCCCGCAATGCGGTCGATGGCGAGCGCAGCGCGGTCTGGATCTCGGGAGACCCATCGGCAAAACGGCTGTCTCTCATCGATGGCAACAACGTGTGGTGGGAAGTCGACCTCGGTTCGCCCCACATCATCAACGAGATCCACATCTACAACCGGCCCGACTGGAATCCCGGCTATCTGGCCAATGCCGGAATTCTGATCGGTAACTCGCCGTTCACCGGCGCCACCCTTCCGGACTCGCAGGCGCAGGCGGTGTGGGACACGGCGGTCTCCGCTACTCCCGACCCGAACCTCAACGAGTTCGAGGTGCCGAACATCGTCGGTCGGTACGTCCGTATCCAGCTTCCGGTCGCCAGCGTCGCCCCCCGTCTGCAGTTCGGCGAGGTGGAGATCTACGGCGTGCCCGTCGGCGAGGTGATCCCGAAGCAAAACGTCGCGCTCGGAGGCACGGCGACGCAGGCGTCCACCCACGTCAACGGCAGCCACAACTTCGACGCCGAGAACGCCATCGACGGTGACACCAACGGGTCCTGGGTCTCGACCGATTCCTCGTTGCGTCGGCTGGCGATCACCGAGTCCGCCAACTCGTGGTGGGAGGTCGACTTGGGTGCGAACTACGAGATCGACCAGATCCTCGTCTACAACCGCACCGACTGTTGTTACGAGCGGCTCCAGAGCGCCGGCGTCATGATCGGAACGTCTCCCTTCACGGGCGCAACCTTGCCCGACGCCATCGCAGAATCGGTGTGGCACGACACCGTCTCGACCGATCCACCGCAGATCCGCTCCGACTTCTTCGTCCCGAACGTGGTTGGCCGGTATGTCCGAATCCAGCTGCCGGTCGGGAGTTCGACGCCGTACCTCCAACTCGCCGAGGTCGAGATCCATGCGACACCGGCGAGCTGAGATGCGGTTCGAACGAGTCCGTCGGCTGCGCCGAGACGAACGGGGTGTCTCGCTCCCGGAGGTCTTGATCGCCATGTCGTTGACCCTGGTGTCGTTCACCGCGATCGCCGCGCTGATCGGGACCGGGTCGTCGGTCGTCAACGAACTCGCGGACGACGATCCGCTCACAGCGGTCGCGGTCGACTGGCTCGCCCGCGACCTTCGCGAAGCCACCGACCTCGACGTGATCTCGACCGCCAGCGCATCCGATGTTTCCCAGATCGACATCACCACTCCCGATGGCGTCGTTCGATGGGGGACGAGCGCCGGCGTGATTGGACGACGGGCGCCAGGGGCGACGCAGGACCAACCGCTCGCCTCGGGGGTTCGTGCGACCGACGCCCTGCTCCTCACCTTCACCAACGCCGACGGTGTCGTTGTCGACCCGACCGTGGCCGATTCGGTCGATGATTGCGTCTGGTACGTGCAGATCCGACTGCTCGACCCTGACGACACCGTGCTGCACGACCGCACCGTCAGCGTCCGCTACCACGGCTGGGCGGAACCGACGTGTTGAGGGCGCGCACGCAGGGCGGCCGTGGTGATCGCGGCGCGTCGATGATCGCCGCACTCGCCGCCACGATGGTCGTACTGGGGTTCGGGGCTCTGTCGCTCCAGCTCGTTCGAGCCGAACTTCGCCAGGCCGACCAGCGCCTCGACCGCAACGAGGCCTTCGCGCACGCTGAATACGCAGCCAGCGAGGGCATCAATCGTGTCATCAACGGCAACGAGGGATCGACCGTCCAGACCGGCACCGTCGACGGGGTCGACTACGGATACACCGTCACCGCGAACGGCGACGAAACCTGGACGATCGTCGGTCGTTCTGGCCTCAACACCGACGAACGGACCGTCACGGCGGAGATCGCCCGCACCGTCGAAAACGATGCGGCCGTCGTCGAGCGCTACGCCGCCTACGGCTACCAACACATCGATGTCGGCTACGTCGGCGGCGGCGACATCAACGGCCCGATCGGCTCGGGCGGAAGCATGACCTTCTACCACGGCGACGCCCTCGGGACCCGCCAAGATCACGTCACCACCTGCAGCGGCTGTCCCAACCCTCAGGTCACAACCACCTATTCACCGATCGTCCTGCCCGCCGCCGACAACCCTGCCGCCTGCCCGGCCGACGGCGACTATCGAATCACCGGACCTGTCGCCCTCGGCGGTCACTACGACTGCAGCGCCACCGGTGAAACGCTCGAAATCTCGGGCACGATCACCATGAGCTCGCCGGTCGTCATCCACCTGGGGAGCGACACCAACGTCGACATCTTCAACGCCACGATCAACCAGGCGGGGCACTCGTCGGACTTCATCATCGCCAAAGCCGACACCACCGTTGCCGCCTACCGATCGACGATCGATGACTCGACGGTCAACATGCGAATCCTCGCGCCGACCAGCTGGCTCTATGTCGGTGACGTCACCTGGCGAGGCACCTTCGAGGTCGAGCAATGGTGGCTCTTCGACTACGCCACCATCGACGGCACCTGGGACGGCGATCCGTCCACCGGCACCATCACCACCTCGTGGGACCTCACCAGCTGGCAGCTGGACTGAGTGCCTTGTTCGGTGGCGTACCGCCACCGACGCTCGAGGGCCCGAGCATCAACGGTGTGCTCGCACGACGGTCCCAGCTAGTTTCGAACCGCCCGTGGTCGCTTACGCGGTCGCAGAGAGGACTTCGGGGAGGGATGTCTCGCCGGTCGCAACCCGGTACAAGCCGGCGGTGCGGAGCGGGATCATGCCGTCCGCGATCGCCAGTGCCGTGATCTCAGAGGTCGGTGCCCGTTGGAGCGTCGCCTCCGCGATGTCTTCGGTGAACCGCAGCACCTCGTGGAGGGCGAGTCGGCCTCGGTAGCCGGTCCCGTTGCAGCGCGGGCAGCCGACCGCCTTGCCGGCCATCAACATGCCGTCACGAATCAGGACCTCAGGAACATGCATGCCGTCGAGTGTTTCGACCGGGATTGGTTCGGGCTCGCGACAGTGTTCGCACAGGCGGCGCACGAGCCGCTGGGCACTGACGAGCACGGTCGACGCCGAGATCAGGTACGGCTCGATTCCCATGTCGATCATTCGGATCGGTGCCGAGGCAGCGTCGTTGGTGTGAAGGCTCGACAAGACGAGGTGGCCGGTCAGCGACGACTCGACCGCTGTTCGCGCCGTTTCGGAGTCGCGCATCTCGCCGACGAGCATGACGTCGGGATCGAGACGAAGGAATGACCGCATTGCGGTGGCGAACGTGAGTCCGGCCTTCGGATTGACCTGCACCTGCTTCAGGCCGTTGGTCCGGTACTCGACCGGGTCCTCGACCGTCACGATCGCCCGGTCGGGCGTGTTCAGCTTCTGCAGGGCGGCGTAGAGCGTCGTGGTCTTGCCCGACCCGGTCGGTCCGGTCACGAGCATCAATCCCCATGGGCGATCGAGCGCCTCGTTGAAACGGTCCAGCTGATCGGGGAGGAGCGCAACACCGTCGAGCGATGACACGCCCTGATCCGGTCGGAGCACTCGAAGCACAGCGGCTTCGCCGTGCACCGTTGGAATGGTGGCGACACGAAGATCGATCTTCTCGTTGCCGATCGTCACCGACGTGCGACCGTCTTGGGGGCGTCGACGCACGGCGATGTCGAGGTCGGCCATGACTTTCACGCGAGAGAGGAGGCCGGCCTGCAAGCTGGCCGGCGGCGTGAGCGCGTCGGTGAGGGTGCCGTCGATGCGGAACCGGACGCGAAGTCCGCCTGCAGATGGCTCGATGTGAATGTCTGATGCTCGGTCCTGGACGGCTCGAGCAAGGAGCACATCGACGAACCGGATCAACGGGGACGACGATGTTGTGGCGACCTCGATCGGAGCGGCTTCGGTTTCGTCGTCGCCGGTGACCTGCAAGAGGGCTTCCGCCACGCGGGAGTCGGCCGAGTTGCCTCGTTCGATCGTTGCTTCGATCTGGGCGAAGTCGGCCATCACCGGTTTCACCGGCGCCTGAAGCAGATGGCGGATGTCGTCGACGGCGACGACATCGATGGGGTTGGCCATCGCGACGAGGATCGTGTCCTCGGAGACTGCGTACGGCACGGCCCGGTGGCCGCGAGCGATCTGGTCCGGGACTCGCCGGACGAGTTCGGCGTCGATCTGCACGTCGTCGAGGTCAACGAACTCGACCCCGAACTGGGCGGCGAGCGCTCGCAGCAGGTCTTGCCCGGTGATGAGGCCGTCTTCGAGCAGGACGTCGCCGAGCATGCGGCCGGTTTCTTTGCCGTCGGCGAGGGCTCGTTCCACCTGAAGCTCGGTGACGAGACCGAGGTCCACGAGGATTTCGCCGAGGCGACGCTTGGTTGTCGTGGGCGCGGTGGTGGCCATAGGCCCTTCAGTTTCGGACGGACTTCGCGGTTCTATAGGGTCGTTGGAGGGGTCATCTCGTCGCGAGAGCGACCGAGACTTCCCGCATGACCGCGACCCGATGGAGCTATGCCGCCCTTGATGCATCCGGTGATGCACGTAACGGCGTCATCGAAGCTGACTCGGAGGCCGAAGCCGCAAAGATCGTCCGCACGCTTGGCATGCGCCCGATGGCGGTCGAGCCGAGCAAGGTGCCGGTGTTCGAACGCGAGCTCAGCATTCCGGGGCTCGGGCCTCGCATCAAGCCCACCGAGGTTGCCGCAACGATCCGTCAGTTGTCGACGATGATCGGCGCTGGCGTCACCCTCCGCCGCTCGCTGTCGGTCCTCACCGATCAGGCGACCAACGACGGACTCAAGGCGGCGCTGGCCGATGTCCGGGATGCGGTCGAAGCTGGCTCGTCGCTCTCGGAGGCCTTCGAGGAACAGCCGTCGGTCTTCGGGCCGATCGTCGTTGCGCTCGTTCGAGCCGGAGAATCCGCAGGTGCGCTCGACACCGTGCTTGACCAGGCGGCCGAGTCGATGGAGCGGTCGGCGGCCCTTCGCCGCCAGATCCGTTCGACGCTCGCCTACCCCGTTTCGGTGCTTGGCCTGGTCACCGTCGTGCTTCTGGCGATGTCGATCTTCGTCGTGCCCGTCTTCCGGAACGTCTACACCGACCTCGGTCAGGAGCTCCCGGCGGCGACCCGGGTGGTGTTGGGGGTTACCGGCTTCGTGGGGAGCAATGTTCTGTATCTCGCACTGGCGGCCGCCGGTGCGGTGTGGGGTTTGCGCAAGTGGCGTGCGACGGCGGAGGGTCGGCGACACATCGACCGTGCACTGTTGAAGGTGCCTGCGCTCGGAACCCTGTTGCGACAGGCTGCGTTGGCTCGAACCGCCCGCAGCCTGTCGGTACTCGTCGGAGCCGGTGTCCCCCTCGTCGACGCGGTGCAGATCACATCGTCGACCGTCGGGAACGAAGTCCTCGCCGAGGTCATTCGCGAAACGTCCGAGGCGATCCAGTCGGGGAAGCAGTTCTCGGAACCGCTTTCGGAGTCCGATGAGATCCCGGTGCTGTTCGCCCAGGTGATCGCCGTGGGCGAGGAGTCGGGAGAGCTCGAACACA
This sequence comes from Actinomycetota bacterium, assembly GCA_039188975.1. GTDB lineage: Bacteria > Actinomycetota > Acidimicrobiia > Acidimicrobiales > Aldehydirespiratoraceae > UBA11606. Next base: position 4,311 of record JBCCYT010000008.1, on the reverse strand, counting down.
TGCTCGATGTGGTCGCCGGTGTCTACGACGACGGTGTCGATTCGGTGTCAGCCACGTTCTCAGCCATCATCGAACCGCTGATGATCGGCGGTCTCGGCACGGTTGTCGGCGGCCTCGTGCTCGCGCTCTACCTCCCGATGTTCCGTCTCGTCGACGTCGTTCAGTGAGGCAGACGATGCGCACATCCCGAACCCACAAGGAGTCTGGATTCACGCTGCTGGAGGTGATGGTGGTCGTGCTCGTCATCGGCATCTTGCTCGCCGTTGGCATCCCGACGTACCTCGGGGCGAGGGAGGGCGACCGACGGCAGCCAGTACGCGGCAGCGGTGCGGTCCGACTCGGGCACCTGCTTCTACATTCGGCTCCACGAGGACGCACCAGCCCAATACGGGTCGTCTGATTCGGCCGAGTGCGACGGCGAGGTGGCGGCCACCGTCACCGCTGCGTCCTGGTAGCCGGACCTCTGACGGGTCGTCACAAATAGTTCGATCGGCCCCCTCATGCAGCAAGGGCCGTGTCCGAGCCTGTGTCTGTCCAGAATTCCACTCTCCTTTGGAGCGAACATGACCCCCACCAACGAGACCCGTCGCGGGCGACTCACGGGCGACGATCGCGGTTTCACCTTGCTTGAGGTGATGGTAGTCGTGCTCGTCATCGGCATCCTGCTGGCTGTCGGTATCCCCACCTACTTGGGTGCCCGTGGCCGGGCCCAGGACAAGTCGGCTCAGTCGAGCCTTCGTGTCGCCCAGACCACTGCGCTTGTCGTGTTCACCGACAACGGTGACTTCACCGATGCGGACACCACCGCGATGGCCGCTGCTGAACCCGGGTTCACCTGGAACAACAGCACCACCGCCAGCGCAGACGACCAGGTCCTGAGTATCTCCGCCAATGTCGGTGGCACCGAATGGGGCGCTGCCGCCCTGTCGGACTCGGGCACCTGCTACTACGTCCGAGTCAGCTCGACCGGTCCGACCCAGTACGGCTCGTCAGACTCGGCTGCCTGCACCGGCGCTCAGGCGCTCACGGTGACCGCTGCCAACTGGTAGCTCCACGAGATCCCCCCACCCACGCACGGCCGGCGGTTCACACCGCCGGCCGTTGCGGGTTCCGGCTGAAGAAAGAAACGCCCATGCAGAACAACGCACACAACGATGGTGGTTTCACCTTGTTGGAGGTGATGGTGGTCGTGTTGGTGATCGGGATCTTGTTGGCGGTGGGGATTCCGACGTACTTGGGTGCGCAGTCGCGTGCGCAGGATCGGTCGGCGCAGGCGTCGGTTCGGACCGGCATCGTGTCAGCATCGGCGATTTTCACCGATTCGGTGTCGTTTGCCGATGCGGGTCCCGTTGGCCTGGCCGAGGCAGAGCCGGGGTTCACCTATGTCGACGCACCTTCGGTCTCCACTGATGAACAGCAGTTGAGCGTTGCGGTGAGCGCTGATGGCACGACGTGGGGTGCGGCGGCGATGTCGGAGTCCGGAACGTGCTTCTACGCCCGTGTCGATGCCGATGGCGGTACGACGTTCGGTTCGTCGGACACGGTGTCGTGTGCTGGTGACCAGTCGTTCACCGTGACCGGCACCAGCTTCGGTGGCGGACAACCTTCGGTGTTGTACGTCTCCGTCGCGGACGCCGAGGTGACCGGGAACTTCCAGTTCGACGGGACGGGCTATGCCGTTCCGAACTCCATGGCATGCTCGGGTCATGTTGCGTTCACCTTCACCGTGACAGAGAGCGGCACCTACCGGATCTATGGCACCCGCAGCGCCGCCAACGGCGGCGACGATTCGTTCTGGGTGAGTGTCGATGGAATCTCGGGGCGCTCGCTGTGGGACACGGGGTGGGGAAGCTATGCCGCCCGCGTGGTCTCCCATCGCGGTGGAGGCGTCACCGAGGTGAACCTCGCTGCCGGTGACCATCGGGTGGTCTTCGCCTGCCGGGAGAACGGCACCGGCATCTCGGCTGCGGAACTTCGACTCCAGTCGTGAGGAGTCCCGATCAGTTCAGCCCTGCTTCTTGAGCGTGAGATTCGACACGTACGTGCCGTCCTCGCGAGTCCACAGCGTGACCGAATTCGCGCCAGCGTCGAGATCGAACTCGACGATGCCGCTTCCTCGGTGGCGCACCGTCGACAGTCGGTACGAACCGCTGTGTCCGGTGTCCCAGAGGGTCACGGATGGATCGTCGTTGACCGTGACCCAGAACGAATCGTCCGCGCCGTTCGGCGAGCGGACCATACCGACGATGCGGTAGGTGCCGGCCTCGACGACATCGAACTCGTAGCGGATCGAGTGATCTGCGCTCACGCCGAACGACTGACTCCCGACGCCATTTGGAACACCGAATCCGATGCCGTCGTTGCGAAAGGCCGTCCCGACCGTTGCATCAGCGGAATCGACACTGAGCCGGCCCGGCACGTTCTGGTTCACGAGCTCGAGTGCCGCAATGTGGGTGCCGTCTTCGCGTAGCCACACCGTCACCGTGTGCGGGCCGGCGTCGAGGTACCGCTCGACGACGCCGCTGCCGCGGTTGTTGACGGTCGATGCAACGTACGTCGCGCTCGGTGCCGAATCCCAGAGGTACGAACCCGTCCCGTCGACCGTCACCCAAAACGAGTCGTTGGCGTAGAGCGACGGGGTGGTGTCGCTGCGTACCGTACCGACGAACTGGTAGGTGCCGGCGTCCGTCACGTGGAAGTCGAAACGGATCGCGTGGGCAGCGTCGCCCGTCGGGCCAGAACGGTAGCCGAAGCCCTCTGGCACGCCGTAGCCGGTGCCGTCGGAGACGAACGCACTGCCGATGGTGGCCTCGTCGACGCTGGCCGACAGGTTTGCTTGCGTCGTCGTCGCCAGCACGTCGACTTCGGCGAGGCCGAGGTAGGGCGTACCCCCGGCCGCGAGCTGGATTCGCACATACCGTGCCGAGGTGTCAGGCACCTCGAGCTGGACGACATTGATGCCGGTGGTGATGGCGGTGGACCAGGTCGCAGCCGCCCGGGCATCGGCGAGACTGACGTCGCCGAACGGCTCGTCGCCGAGCAGCACCTCAGCGCCGTCGAGGAGGTGCTGTCCGCCGTCGGTGCGGTTCCAGATGTTGATGCCGCTGATCGTGCGCCACGTCTCCAGGTCCAGTTCCCACCAAGGTTCGTCATCGTCGGTGATGGCGATGCGTTGGTTCGGGTCGCGGCCACCGTCGCGCTGGCCATCGACCGCCGCGTCAGCCCCCGAGTTCGGGCGTCCGGTCCAGGTGCTCGACTGGGTTGCAGGACGGCCGGTCGAGACGATCGTGCCGACGTTCTCCACGGTGTCTTCGTCGTTGGGGACGTAGTCCCCGTCGAGGTCTCGTTGGGGACCCAATTGTGCATTGGCGGAAACCACGGTCGTTGCGGTCAACAACGTTGCTGTGGCGACGGCTGCCATGGCCACGTACTTCTTCACGGTCAACTTCCGCATGCGCTCCAACCCTCCGAGGTCGAATGTGTCGTTGGGTTCGATCGGCACCTTCGTCATCGAACGACAGGGCCGGATGCCTCTGCGTCGTGAGCCGAATGGATCAAACCGTCGGCCGGTTCAGTCGGTGACGAGGACAAGGCTGGCGTTGTCGATGAGGTTGGCGTGGCTGCCGGAGTCGACGGCGCGCCAACCCAGCGTGACGCTCGTGGTGGTTGCCGTGAAGTGTCCGGTGTAGGTGACCCAGGCGCCTCGTGCGCTGGTGTGAACTGCGGCGATGTCTCCGTTGAGGAGGACGTGGAAGGTGTCGTCGTTGAGGCGGCCGCGGTGGTCGACGGACCATTGGTAGGTGGCGCCGGGGGTGACGGTGACGGTTTGGGTGACGGTGTCGGCGACGGAGCCGTTGAGTTCGATGTAGAAGTCGCCGTCAGACGACGGTGCGGCATGGCCCGAGGCTTGGATCTCCGTGCGGTTGCCGTGCTTGGCGCTTGTCCATCCGGGGACGACGGCGAACTTCCAACCGCCGGGTCCGGGGAGATCAGGTCCTTGCTCGAACGAACCGTTCACCAACAGGTTGGTGGGCTCCGGCATCGGCGAGCCGTCTGGCGGTGAGATCTGAATGAGACTGGCGTTGTCGATGAGGTTGGCGTGGCTGCCGCTGTCGACGGCCCGCCAGCCCAGCGTCACGCGGCTCGTTGCTGCCGTGAATTCGCCGGTGTAGGTGACCCAGGTTCCGGGGGCGCTGGTGTGGACGGCCGCAACAGTACCGTCGAGCAGGACGTGGAAGGTGTCGTCGTTGAGGCGGCCGCGGTGGTCGACGGACCATTGGTAGGTGGCACCGGGTGTGACGGTGACGGTTT
>JBCCYT010000007.1:0-59994 GCA_039188975.1 Actinomycetota bacterium | reverse complement strand
GCGCGGGCGATGTCTCGGGCGCGCTTGGGAGCTGGCTCGCTCATGGACTCCATCCTGACGGATCTGGTGCCGTTTTGCGAGCGGTGACCACAAACGAGAGCAGTGCTCTTGACATGGTTGGGTCGAGTGTGCAAACGTCCTGGAGAGCAGTGCTCTCGTTTCAGAGCACCATTCCACTTTTTGATCTCGACACCCCCTGCGGGGCTCACCAAAGAGGCCAACCATGGCACTGCACACCATCATCGGCGCCGGCGCCGTCGGCTCCGGCACCGCCCTCCTTCTCGCCAATGCCGGGCACGACGTCATCACCGTCACCCGATCCGGTTCAGGCCCCGACCACGCAAACATCACCAACGTGGCCGCCGACGCCACCGACGCCGAGCAGCTCGCCACGATCGCTCGTGGCTCGGAGTCGATCTACAACTGCGCCAATCCTCCTGCGTACCACCGGTGGGCGGAGCAGTGGCCACCACTCGCAACCGCGATCCTGACCGCGGCCGAAGCCACCGGCGCTCGACTCGTCACGATGGGAAACCTGTACGGGTACGCACCCGGATCCTCACCGATGTGCGCCACCGACCCGCTGGACCCACCGACCCCCAACGGCGAGGTACGAGTCGCCATGTGGCAGCAGGCACTCGCCGCCCACGAAGCGGGCCGGGTGAGCGTCACCGAGGTCCGGGCGTCGGATTATGTCGGACCCGGCCTCGGCGACTCGTCCCATCTCGGCGATCGATTCGTTCCCCGAATTCTCGCCGGTAGGTCAGTCCCGATCTTCGGCGATCCGGACATGCCCCACAGCTGGAGCTATATCGGCGACGTGTGCCGAACGGTGGCGACCGTCGGACTTGACGATCGAGCCGATGGCCGCGCCTGGCACGTCCCCACCCTTGCGCCCATGAGCGCCCAGGCCATGGCCGACGCCTTCGCCGACGCAGCCGGCGTCGACCGCATCAAGGTGACCCGTCTCCCCCGAACGATGCTGCGCATTGGGTCGATCTTCGTCCCACTCCTCCGAGCGCTCCTCCCCATGAGCTACCAGTTCGACGAACCATTCGAGATCGACGCCGCCGACACGACCGACACGTTTCAACTGACACCCACCCCACTCGACGATCAGCTCCGGGCGACCCTTGCCGGTTACGGCGCCACCGATCTGGCCGACCGCTAGTCGGCCAGATCGCTCATCGGCAGCGCAGCGCCGATCACTGCGGCCGCCGCCGCGACGCCCGAGGAGCCCATCGGCACCGCCATTCGGTGAAGCGCGCTCTCGATCGTGCCGAGCGTGCCCAGGATCGAGGGCGGGTTGAGATGACCCATGTGCCCGATCCGGAAGGTGCGATTTCGGTCCATCACGCCGAGACCGATGGTGAGACCCGCGCCGTCCTCACAGTGACGGGCGATCTCCAACGCATCGATGTCATGGGTCAGCACGGTGGTGACACAATTCGCCCGCCCCGCTGGGTCGGTGATGTAGAGCTCGAGTCCCCCGGGGGTCGCCCACGCCTCGACCGCGGCCCGAACGGCATTCGCCAGCGCGGTGTGGCGCGCCCAAACCGCATCAAGCCCGCCTTCTTCCTCGATGAGAAGAAGCGCCTCTCGAAGCGCATACAGGTGCCCGATCGGCGGCGTGCCCGAAAAGCGCTGGTACACCGCTTCGGGTGCAAGGCGGGCAGTCCAGTCGAAGTAGCCGGTACGGAGATCGTTGCCTTCGCCGCGCTCGACAGCTCGGTCATTGACCCAGACGAGTCCCATGCCTGGCGGTGTCATCAACCCCTTCTGAGATGCGGCGATCGTGATGTCGACGCCCCATTCGTCCATCAGGAACTCGTCGCACCCGAGCGAGGCAATGCAATCGACCATGAACAACGCATCGGAACCGGACGCCGCGATCGCGGCACCGAGCGCCGCGATGTCGTTCTTCACCGAGATCGCGGTGTCGACGTGGACTGCGAGTACCGCCGCGTAGGCGTCGGCGGGTCGGGCCGCGAGATGGGACTCGACCAGGGCCGGGTCGATCGGCCCTCGTTCTGGGCCAGCCAGGGTCTCCACCTCGATACCTGAGACCTGCAGAAATCGACCCCATACCTCAGGGAACCGACCGGTCTCGACCACGAGCACCGTGTCGCCCCGACTCAGCGTGTTGGCGGCCGCGAGCTCCCATGCGCTGTGACCGTTGCCGATCGCGGCCAGCGCATGGCCATCGGTGCAGGCAATCGCGGGCAACCGGGCAAAAACCTCATCCGCAACATCGACGAGCTCCCCCGCATAGATGTTCGGCATCGGTTGGCGCATTGCAGCCAACACCCGCTCCGGCATGATCGACGGGCCTGGGATGGCGACGAGGGGACGGCCATGACGCAGCGACATCACGCTGACCGTAGCGCTGGACAGCCCGAACCGCCCGGTTCGCCCGGGCGGTTCGTCAGCAGGTTTTCACAGAACGGTCACGCAGCCTGGCGAGCCTCAGCGGTCGCAACCACATAGTCGGCAAACACCGGGCACTCGTCGAGCACGGTGACGAATTCGCGGCGGTTGAACACCAACACCTGGGCGTCGGCCGAGGCGACCACGGTGGCGTTTCGCCGGGCGTTGTCGAGCAGCGCCATCTCACCGACGATGCCGCCGGCACCGATCTCGGCAACGAAGACATCGTCGCGAAGGACGTCGAGCGTGCCATCGAGTACGACGATGAACTCGCGCCCGAACGTGTCCTTGTTGATCAGCGCGGCACCAGCCTCGATGCTGACGCTCGTGCCACGGCGCAGCAAGGTACTGAGCTCAGACTCGGGGATTGCCTTGACCAGCTCGGTGCCGGCCAAGGCGGTGGGAATGTCAAGACGACGACGGAGCAACATTGGGGGGACCTCCGTGATGCAAAGGGGGATGTCGTTGCTTACAGCGTAAGCATCGGCAGGTCGGGCCCAACATCCATGCGACAAAGGTCACGTCGTCGCTTGACGAACCGGTCAGCGGTTCGAAACACTGAACCCATGACGGATTTGAACGATCGTTCAAGCTTGGAGGTCGGCACCGAGCCGATCCGCTACCCCAGTCGCCTCGACCGCGTCACCATCGACCACGGGTGGGATCCAAACCCGGCTGCGTCGAACTCGCTGCGGGCGGCGGCCTACACCGACCCTGCGTGGTTCGCACTCGAACAGCAGGCCATCTTCGCCCGTACCTGGCAGTGGGTCGGCCACGTCGAAAAGCTCCGAGAACCAGGCCGCTACCTCACCACCACGATCGCCGGCATGTCGATCGTCGCCGTCCGGACCCGCGACGGCGAACTCAAAGCGTTCTACAACGTCTGCAAGCACCGAGCCCATGAGCTCATCTTCGGCGAAGGCACGACCCGCAACCTCGTCTGCCCCTATCACGCATGGACCTACGACCTCGACGGCCAGCTCAAGAGCGCCCGCCGGACAAAACCGCTGGTCGACTTCGACACCTCCGACATCTGCCTCGACGAGGTTCAGATCACCGAGTTCGGGGGCTTCATCTACATCAACCTCGACCCCGAGGCCGCGCCGCTCGATGAGCAGGCCGGTGACCTCGGCGCCGAGATCGCACACTGGGCGCCCGACGTCGAACGACTGACCTTCGCCCACCGCCTCACCTATGAGATCAACTCCAACTGGAAGAACGTCGTCGACAACTTCCTGGAGTGCTACCACTGCCATGTCGCCCACAAGGACTTCGTGTCGCTCGTCGACATGGACACCTACGAGGTGACCACCCACGGCATCTACAGCTCCCACATGGCCGAAGCGGGCAAGAGCACCAACAGCGCCTACGACGTCAGCGACGCGACCGTCACCGATCACGCCGTCTGGTGGCTGTGGCCGAACACGTGCCTGATGCGCTACCCGGGTCGCGGCAACTTCATCATCATGCACATCATTCCGGTCGGGCCCGACATGACCCTCGAGACCTACGACTTCTTTCTCGAAACGGCAGAGCCGACCGACGCCGAAGTCGACTCCATCCGCTACATCGACGAAGTCCTTCAGCCCGAAGACATCGGGCTGGTCGAGAGCGTGCAGCGCGGCATGCGAACCCCGGCCTTTGACCAAGGCCGCATCGTGCATGACCCTGACGGATCCGGGTTGTCAGAGCACGCCGTGCACCACTTTCACGGCCTCGTGCTCGACGCCTACCGCACCGTCCCCTGAGCGCGGCGGACGTGACCCGATCAGTCGGGAAAGCCGACGAGGATCGCGGCGCACGCCATCGTGACGCCACCCGTACCTTCGGGATCGACCGGTGGCACGTCGAGACCGCCCTTCTCCGCCCGAACGGTGACCACGCCGTACGGCACTTCCTCGGCCACCGCATCGAGGTCGACCCGGTCGGGCTCGGCGCAGCCGATCAACACATCGACATGCATCTCATCACGCGACTTTCCCGCAGCATTGAACAGGTTGAGCGAGCTGTGCCGCAGAGCATCGAACACGGCCCGACGCGCGGCCTTCGTGTAGTCGCGGCCGCGCACGTCGACCCCCATGCCCATCTCGGTCACCCAACGGCTGATCATGAAATCGGACGCTATCCGTGTCAGAGTGACGCCGCTGTGGATCCGATCGACCAACTCGACAATCGAGCGCGGGAGTGGACGCTCAACCGGACAGGCACCGATCCGACCCCAGAGATCGAAGCGGCGATCTCAGCCGCCCGGGGAATCGACCTCGCCCGTCTCCACATGGCCCACGCCGCGGCAGTGCAATCACACAATCCACTCAAAGCCGCGGACGACGGTGTCGCCGCGGCCGCCATCTTCGTTCGTCACGGCATGCTCTCCGACGCCGCAGCAGCGTCCGCACTGGCCGCCGGCATGGCCGAGATCGGCGGTGACTGGCCCCGCTCGATCGAACACGCCGTCGCCGCCATGGTGCAGCTCACCGACAGCGACATCGACGACGAGCAGTCCGCCCGCGCCGCCTTGGCCCTCAGCATGTTCTATGGCCACATGGCGGCCTTCGAGCTGGCGATGCCGTTCGCTCGCCGGGCGGTCGACACCGCGATGCACCTCGGCACCTCCCGCCCCGAAAGCGCCGTGTTCAATGCCGGCTATGTGTCCCTCGAGGCGCTTCATGCCGGGGTGGCGGACGATGCCCAGCGAATCGAGTGGCGAGCAACGGTCGACGATGCGATCGCCCTGCTGCACAAATCCGACGACACCATCACGTCACAGTTGGTCGCGACGAGCCTCGAGGCCGAGGCCCACCTCCTCGACGGAAACGACGATGCTGCGGCCGTCGTTTTGGCCGGGTCGGAGGAGCTGATCGATGATGTAGGCCCGCTGTTTCGGCCGTGGGTTCTCTTCGTCCGGGCCTGCGTCGCCCGTCGCAGCAATGAACTCGCAGCCGCCGAAGCGCTGCTCACCGAAGCGCTTCCCGGCCTCGAGGCAACCGCCGACGACCACTGCCTGGTGCGAGCGCTCGCGGAACGGGCACTCGTGCGAGAACTCGCAGGTGACCTCACCGGCGCACTGGCCGACACCCGCACCCGTGCGGAACTCGTCCGTCGCTGGCAGGTCGACCGGATCGAACAGTTCGCCCAGTTGGTCGCAACCCAGGCCGAACTTCGACGCGACGGCACCCGGCTGCGCCAACAGGCGGGCGAGCTGGTGCGGGCCGCAACCGAGGATCCGCTGACCGGCCTCTTCTCGAGGCGCTGGCTGACTCGACGCATCGTCGAGCTGGAGACCCTCGACCGCGGCGGCGCCGTACTCCTGGTCGACATCGACCATTTCAAGTTGGTGAACGACACCTATGGACACGGCGTCGGCGACAAGGTGCTCGCCGCGATCGGTGATGTGCTCCAGGCGTCGTTTCGAGACGGCGACGTTGTCCGTTACGGCGGCGAGGAGTTCCTCGTGTCGCTGCTGGTCGATCCACTCACCGCCCAGTCGATCGCGGAACGGGCTCGAATGGCGATCGCGCACGCCGCGTTCGACGACATCGTTCCGGACCTCCGGCTGACGATCAGCATCGGCGTCGCGGCCGGGCCGATGGGCCGAGTCCGCGAACTGATCGATGCCGCCGACGACGCGCTCTACGTTGCGAAACAGAGCGGCCGCAACCGGGTCGTCGCCGCCGACCCACTCACCTAGGAGATCCATCGATGGGCATGCTCGACAATCGCATTGCGCTCGTGACGGGCGGTCGAGGCGGGGTCGGCCGAGCGGTGTGCGAACGTTTCATCGCCGAAGGAGCGACGGTCTACGCCGCCGACCTCACCGACGGCGGCAGCCTCGGCGAGGAGCTCGATGCCCCCGGCGAGTTCCTCACCCTCGACGTCACCCAGGAAGCCGACGCCATCACGGCCATGGATCACGTACGGGCTGCCCACGGCCGGCTCGACATCCTCGTCAACGCGGCCGGCATCGAGATCGAGGAGACGATCGAGGACACAACACTCGAACAGTGGAACCGGATCTTTGCGATCAACGTGACCGGCACCTTCCTCACGTCGAAACATGCGCTGCCCCTGCTCCGCGAAAGCAACGGACACGCCTCGATCATCAACTTCGGAAGCTACGACGGGTTCATCGCCGACCCAGAACTCGCCGCGTACTGCGCAACCAAGGGCGCCGTTCATGCGTTGACCCGAGCCATGGCATGCGATCACTCACCGGAAGGAATCCGGGTCAATGCGGTGTGTCCCGGCTATGTCGACACGCCCATGCTTCAGTCGTTCTTCCAGGAAAGTGGAGACATCGACTCGCTGCAACAGGCCGTGCGCAATGTTCACCCGCTGCGCACCTATGGCACCCCGACCGACATTGCAAACCTGGTGAACTGGTTGGCGAGCGACGAGGCGCGATACGCATCCGGGCAGCTCTGGGTACTCGACGGGGGCCTGTCTGCCCAGGTCCAGCAAATGCGCCTGTGAGTGGGACGGCGAACCGTGCTGCCGGCGATCGCCCGTCGCAGATTCTTGATGCGGCGCTCGCAGTGTTGGCTCGCGATGGCATCTCGGGCATCAGCATGCGCAAGGTCGCCCAGGAGGCAGGGCTGTCACTCGGGCTCGCCAACTATCACTTCACCGACAAGCACGGCCTCATCATCGCCGCGCTGGAACGCATCGCCGACGCCGACGCCGCCATCGTCCGCGCCGACCCAACCCTCGATGCCGAGGCCAATCTGCGGCGGGCGCTCCGGCACGTTGCGGCCGACGAGTTCCTCGGGCTCGACTACTTGGCGCTACGGCTCCAGCTGTGGTCGCTCGCTGGGGTCGACCCCGACTACGCAGCCATCAACCAACGCGCGCAAGGCGCATACCTCAGCGGACTCGAAGCACTCCTCGCGGCGGCTCGACCCGAACTCGACCACGGCGACATTCGCGAGCGCGCCGAGGACATCCTCGTGGTGCAGAACGGTGTGTGGCTGACGTCGGTGCTGATCCCGGACCGCGCCACCATGGCTCGCGCCGTCGCTCGCACGGAACGGATCGCCTTCTCATAACCACATGCGGAATTTCGGCGCTGCTGCATCTGTGCAGGTCAGACGTTCCGTAGAGCACAACGTGCGGCGCCCGACCCCTTTGCAGCCCGGTCCTGGCCAGGAGTCCGTCTGGGACTACCCACGGCCCCCTCAGATCGAACGCGTCGACCGCACGATCCGGGTCGAAGTCGACGGGATCGTGATTGCCGACGCACCACACGCGATTCGGATCCTCGAGACCTCCCACCCACCGACCTACTACGTGTCGCCCGATCACGTCGATGGTCGGTTCCTCGCCGCTGCCGGCGGCGGCTCGTTCTGTGAATGGAAGGGCATCGCCAGCTACTTCGATGTCGTCGTCGACGTCCAACGGATCGAGGGCGCAGCATGGTGCTACCCCGACCCATCCGGCGCCTTCAGCGACCTTGCCAACCATCTCGCCTTCTATCCGGCGCTCGTCGCCTGTTTCGTCGACAACGAACGAGTTCGACCACAACCGGGCCAGTTCTACGGCGGTTGGATCACCGACGACGTCGTCGGGCCGTTCAAGGGCGAGCCGGGCACCCAGTTCTGGTAGATCAGCCTCGGGGCAGCACCACGACCACCCTCGTCCCGTGGTCGACCTCCGGGTCAAACCCGATCGTTCCCCCGTGGTCTTCGACGATCGTCTTCACGATCGCCAGACCCAGCCCCCGGCCGCGAGATCCTGCGGTGGCGGCCCGAAACGACCGATCGAAGACGCGTTCGGCCGCGTCGGTCGGGATTCCCGGACCGTCATCGACGATGCTGACCTCGATGCGCTGAGGGCCGGGCGGGCCGGGATCCACGGACATGACGATGTCAACGGTCGTGCCGGGCGGGGTGTGGACTCGGGCGTTGTCGAGAATGTTGACGAAGACCTGCTCGAGCCGGGCCCGATCGCCCCGCATCGGAACCTCGAGCGGGCCGAGCACCGCGATCGAACGGGTGGCATCGAGCACGTTGGCGTCATCGACGGCACCTCGAATGATCTCGGCTAGATCCACATCCCCGAGTCGGTTCGGACGAACCGTGTCGTGGCGAGCGAGAACGACCATGTCCTCGACCAAGCTCGAGAGCCGAGTGGTCTCACTGCGGATTCGCTCGACCATCCGGTCGACGTCCGCGGCGTGAAGGGAACCGTCTTGGTACATCTCCGCCCAGCCAGCGATGGTCGTGGCGGGAGTCCGCAACTCATGCGCGATGTCGTCGACGAACGCCGCAAGGCGTCCGTTCGCCGCCTGCTCGGCCCGCACGGACGTTTCGACTCGATCGAACGCCTCGTTCAACCCGACCCCAACTCGGCCAATCTCAGAGCCGGGCCGGGCCACCGCGGCGCGGCGATCGAGATCCCCGTCGGCAAAGGCATCGGCCGCATCCAACAATTCGTCGAGCGGACGGGTCTCTCGACGGATGATCAGCCAGCCGATCATCGCGCCAAGCGCGGCGGCGATGACACCCGCCACCAGGACCGCACGGCGCAGATCGTCGAGCGTCTCGTCCGCGCTCGCCAGGCTGCCGGCAACGACCCGAGTCTGTGTGGCATCGCGTTCATCGAGCCGGGTCAGCACGCGGTACCTGATCTCGCCGTCGACCGACGTCATGGTCACCGGCCCATCGAGCGTTCCCTCCGGAAGGCGCGAGAGATCGGGGGCCGGCACGGGTGCGTCATCGAACCCGGCGAGGAGGGCTGACACCACCTCTCCGGTGTCGGTGCGCACCACGAACTCGGCGACGGTTCGACCACCCGTTTCGCCGAACGGAGCGTTCTCCGTCGTGAGCGAAGGTCCGCGACCATCGACCAGCCCCGCCGAAGGAGGCGGGTCGGCCGGCCCGCTCAGCCGGAACAGCACGAGCGCATCGACCTCGTCGATCAGCGCCGCTTCCATCCGGTTGAGGGCCACGACTCCCGTGATCGCCACCGCACCCACGAGCATGACCGCAAGGGCGACGGCGAGCCGGGTCCGCAGCGTCACACCGGCTCCGCCGTACGGAGGCTGTAGCCGACGCCGCGAACGGTCGCGATCAGTGCACCTCCGACGCCGAGTTTGCTGCGCAAGCGACTGACATAGGTCTCCACCAGATTCTCGTCGCCCACCCCGGACGCCCCCCAGACAGCGGCCGCGATGTGAGACTTCGAGACGGCCCGCTCCTGGTGGACGAGCAGGTGACGTAGCACCTCGAACTCGCGTGGTGTCACCTTGATGTCCGCATCGGCGTATCGCACCCGGTGTGCGTCTTCGTCCAGGACCAGCCGCTCATAGCGCAACTGGGCCGGCCGAACGTCCGCAGTGCGTCGAAGGATCGCCGCGATCCGCAGGGAGAGTTCGCTCAATTGGAACGGTTTGGTCACATAGTCATCACCGCCGCTCGACAACCCCTCGATGACATCGAGGTTGTCGTCACGAGCGGTCAGGAACAGCACCGGGGTCTGCACGCCGTCATCTCGCAGTCGGCGGCACAGGGCGAACCCATCGCCGTCGGGGAGGTTCACGTCCAGCACGATCAGATCCGGGCCAAACGTCTCGACGCCGCGCTCGGCCCCGGCGCTGTCGTACGCCGCCCGCACTTCATACCCGGCGAACGCCAACGCCGTCGTGAGCATCTCGTTGAGGTGTGCGTCGTCGTCTACCACCAGGACTCGCCGCAGCGGCCCGGCGTCCCCAGGACTGGCCATCACTGGAGTGTAGGAAGCAGAGCTGCGCCCGTCCGATGATCGGGAGCGACTGTCAGCGGGTTGCCAGAAACCACGGCCCGGGCGTTAGCCCGAGGCTAAGGACCCCGGTAGCCTGAGCGTATGGCTGAGATCACCATCGGCTCGCGCATTGCGAAGTCCCCGTATTACGACGCAACGGTGGCTGCCGGCGCCACCCACTACACGATCTACAACCGCATGTACATGCCGACGTCGTACGGCGACCCCCACGGCGAGTACGAGCGGCTGATGACGGGTGTCTCGATCTGGGACGTGGGCGCCGAACGTCAGGTCGAAATCGTGGGGCCGGACGCTCGTGCGTTCACGGACTATGTGTCGTGTCGCAACCTCGCCAACCTCAAGATCGGGCGAGGCCGCTACACGCCGATGTGCAACTACGACGGCATCTTGATCAACGACCCCATCGCGATGCCGCTCACGGAAGACCATTGGTGGTTGTCGATCGCGGACAGCGACGTCGTTCTCCACTGCCAGGCGGTCGCCGGCGCCAAAGGCTTCGATGTCACCGTTCGCGAACCCGACGTCTCACCGCTCGCCATCCAAGGTCCCAAGGCGCAGGACCTCTGCCGCGACCTCTTCGGCGACGTTGTCGACGAGATCGGTTTCTTTCACTTCCGCGCCGTCGACCTCGACGGAATCCCGATCGTCTTGATGCGGTCGGGTTGGTCGCGTCAGGGTGGCTTCGAGCTCTTCCTCACCGACGGCAGTCACGGACAGGCGCTCTGGGATCGAGCCTTTGCCGCCGGCGAGCCGTATGGCGCCGCGCCGGGCACCCCTCACCAGATGGAGCGGATGGAAAACGGACTGCTGTCGTATCGCTCCGACACCGACGACGACACCGATCCGATCGAAGCCAACCTCGGCAAGTGGGTCAACCTCGACGGCGACGATTTCGTCGGGAAAGCCGCGCTCCAGGCCCGACATGTCGACCCTGCGGCTCGGAAGCTGCTCGTCAACGTGTACGTCGACGGCGACATGCCTGCCTCGGAGCATCCCTGGCCGGCCTCGATCGGCGGAACCCCAGCAGGCGAGCTCCGCGCTGGCGTGTGGTCACCAAAGCTCGGGCGAAACATCGGACTCGCGCTGGTCCCAGCCGACCTCGCCGTCACCGGCACGACCATCGATGTCGATGCCGACGGTACTGCGTTGACCATGACCATCACCGACGTTCCCTTCGGCGACAGCCTCTGACCGAACCGATACGGTCGCGGCGTGCAAGACGCTGGCTCGGGACCCCTCAAGAAGGTCACACTTCTCCAAGCCGGCGAGTCGTCAGAAGCGATCTACGACGAATGGGCCCGGTCCTATGAGACCGACCTGCTCGACGACTTCGGCTACGTGTCACCAACGACCGCCGCCCGTGCGCTTGCCGCCGCAGCCAGCGACCCGACACGACCGGTTCTCGACGTCGGGTGCGGCACCGGCCTGGTCGGCGCTGCGCTCCACGGTCTCGGCTTCACCCGAATCGACGGCGTCGACTACTCCGCAGGGATGCTCGACCAGGCGCGAGCCAAAGGGTGTTATCGGTCGCTCGTGCACGCCGATCTGACCGCTCCCCTCGACATCGATTCATCGACCTACGCCGCGATGATCTGTGTCGGCGTGATGGGGGCTGGCCATCTCGTCCCCGAGCACTTCGCCGCGCTGTTTCGCACCGTCGAGCCCGGAGGACCCATCGTGCTCTACGGCAACGCGACCCCCTACGACGAAGACGGCTATGCCCAACGGTTCGCGGCGATCGACGACTGGGTCATCGAGCGGACCGAGGTGTCCAACTACATGACGTCCATCACTCGTCGCGGTGTGATGGTGGTCGGGCGGCGGACGGTCTGAACCGATCAGAGGATGTCGTCGAGCACCGCGTCGAGTGATGCAACCGTGCGATCGACATTGTGGAGTTTGTCGAGCCCGAACAAGCCGAGCCGGAACGTACTGAAATCGTCGCCTTCGTCAACCTGCAGGGGTACGCCACCGGCGATCTGCATGCCGGCGGCAGCGAACTTCGCCCCGCTCTTGATCGCCGGGTCGTCGGTGTAGCTCACCACCACGCCCGGGGCGCCGAACCCGTCGGCGGCGACCGACACGACGCCGCGCGCGGCCAACGTTGCCCGGACCCGATCGCCCAACTCCTGCTGTTCGGCCATCACCTTGTCAAAGCCATACCGCTCGGTCTCGAACATCACGTCGCGAAACGACCGCAGCGCATCGGTCGGCATGGTGGTGTGATAGGCATGACCGCCGTTCTCGTAGGCGACCATGATCTCTCGCCACTTGCGCAAGTCGCAGGCGAAGCTCGAGCTCGACGTCTCCGCCAGGCGAGCATGCCCCCGCTCGCTGAACATGACGAGCGCCGAACACGGCGACCCGCTCCATCCTTTCTGCGGCGCCGAGATCAACACGTCGACACCGGTCGCGACCATGTCGACCCAGATGGTGCCGGACGCGATGCAATCGAGCACCAGCAGTGCCCCCGCCTCGTGGGCGGCATCGGCCAGGGCCCTGATGTACTCGTCGGGCAGGATCATCCCCGCCGACGTCTCGACGTGAGGAGCGAAGACGACCGCAGGCTTCTCGGCCCGGATCGTCGCCACGACCTCATCGATCGGCGCGGGCGCGAATGGCTCTTGGCTGCCCGGTTGCGCCCGCCGGGCCTTCATGACGGTGTGGCTGGCCGGGATCGAACCGGCCTCGAAGATCTGGGTCCAGCGATAGCTGAACCAGCCGTTGCGAACAACCAGGACATGTTCATCGGTGGCGAATTGCCGCGCCACCGCCTCCATCCCGAACGTGCCGCTTCCGGGCACGACCGCAACCGCATCGGCGCGGTAGACCTCACGCAGGACCCGCGAGATGTCGTTCATGACCGTCTGGAACGACGCGCTCATGTGGTTGACGGCGCGATCGGTGTAGACGACGGAGTATTCGAGGAGTCCGTCGGGGTCGATGTCGGGAAGCAGGCCAGGCATAGGTGCAAAGCCTACTTCCCGTCTTCGAGCACCTTCCCAACCAGGTCGCGGGCGATGCCGCCCATCAGGGCATGGCTCAGCTCGGGCCGATCGCTTTCGAGCCGCCGAAGATCGGCCTGTTTCCACCGATGGACCCGAGCGGTGTCGTGAGCGACGATCGTCGTGCTCGCCGTCTTGCCCGTGACCAGACTCATCTCGCCGAGGAACATCGGTGCATCGACAAAGGTCCGGCCGAGGCTGGGCGCCGTCACCTCGCCATCGAGCAAGACGAGCACGTCACGAACAACCCTGCCTTCATCGATCAAGGGGCCGTTGACCAGGTCGGTGTGACCCATCTCCCACAGCTGGACGAACTTCGCCGGCGAGAGCCCCGCGAAGAACGCGTCGTAGACGAGCCGCTGATCGGCATCGAGGATCGTCGGACGACGCTCGAGCCACAGCTTGCGCACCGTCCATGAACTCGTACCGGCGAACAGCACGTTGAACAAGACGGTCACCGCGTTGCCGATCCAGATGCCCCAGACGATGAAACCGAGGCTCACCACGCCCAGCACGATGCGGAACCGCAGCTCGTCGCGTACCGCCGGCGCCATCACATAGAGCGCGTACACGATTGCAAGATGAATGTCCGATGCCGCCATCGGCTGCAGAACATAGCCGGAGTCCCACCACGCCGTCAGGCGAACCGGCGCCGCTAGCCTCACGCCCCGTGACCTTTCCCCTTGCGTCATCGAGCGAGCAGCCCTCGATTCGGACCTGGCTTCGTGAGGCCAGGGGGCGCATCGATCGAGTCGAGCCGGCCGAGCTGGCCGATGAGCTGGCGACGGGGGCGATGCTCATCGACACCCGTGACTCAGCTGACCGAGCCACCGAGGGCCAGCTCCCAGGGGCCCTGGTCATCACCCGCAACCTGCTCGAATGGCGGCTTGCCCCGTCGAGCCCCAACCGGCTCACGGGCGTGCACGCACAGACCCGGGTCATCGTCGTCTGCAACGACGGTTTCTCGTCGAGCATCGCCGCAGCCAACCTCCGCCACCTCGGGCTCGACCGGGCCGCGGATCTCCGCGGCGGCTACCGAGCGTGGCGCCGTCTCGGCACCGAGACCTGACGTTCTCGTCCGGCGGACGAGCTGGGATCAGTCGTCGTTCGCGGCCGCCGAGTGTGCAACCAGACGGTCGACGTCGGCGCTGAGCGCCGGAAGATCCACGGTCGTGCCCGCTCGGACCGCAGCGATCACCCGATCGACGTGATCGATCACGGTGACGGCGGCAAGACCGACCGCGCCACTACGGAGCTCGCCCAGAGCACGCAACGCCGACGCCGAATCGTCGTTGGTGAGTGCAGCATCGAGCTCGGACAGCAGGCGATCGGCCGCCGCGGCAAACACCGGCAGCGCGACGCGAATCACGTCGTCGGCAATCGGACCGTAGAGCTCTGCCTGACGCTGGCGATCGAAGACGCCCTCGGTTCGGCGCATCGAGCGTTGCAGCGCCGCGGTGAGATCGACCCGGCGCAGCGGCTTCGCGAGATAGTCGTCGAGTCCGGCGGCAAGGTACTTCTCTCGATCGCCGGTGAGTGCGTTGGCGGTCACCGCCACGATGTAGGGCCGGCTCGACGGGTCGGTCGCGTCGCGGATCGCGGCCGCCGCCTCGACCCCGTCCATGACCGGCATTTGGATGTCCATCAAAACGACGTCGTACGGCGTCGATGTCGCCATCGCCACCGCTTCGCCACCATCGACAGCGACAGCTGGTTCGATTCCGAGCCGGTCGAGGAGTGCGATCGCGACCAATCGGTTCGTCTCACTGTCTTCCGCAAGCAGGACGCGGGACGGAAGGGCTTCGTTGTCGGCGTCGGAGCCTCTCACCGTCAAGCCGACGGGCGACACCGCAGCTGGAGCTTCGATCGCAAACCGGAACGTGCTCCCCGACCCGAGTTCGCTGTCCACCGAGATCCATCCACCGAGCATCTCGCACAACTGCCGGCAGATCACCAGACCCAAACCCGTACCACCGAACCGTCGGGTGGTGGAGGCATCGACCTGGCTGAACGGCTCGAAAAGACGCTGATGATCGTCGGCCGGAATCCCGATCCCGGTGTCGGTCACCGCCACCTGCAGCATCGGTTCGGGCTCCGCCTCCCAGCGGACCTCGACCGTGACACCGCCGGACGTCGTGAACTTCACGGCATTCGACAAGAGGTTGCTGAGGATCTGCCGCAGCCGGACCTCGTCGGTTTCGATGTGGCTCGGACACCCCGCCATGTCGACCGAGGCGGAGAGGTTCTTCTCGTCGAGCTGGGGTCGAACCATGGCGATCGAATCGTCGACCACCCGCTCGACGGAGACCGTTCTTGTCTCGATCGTGAGCCGACCGGCCTCGATCTTCGACAGGTCGAGAATGTCGTTGATGACGACCAGCAGACTCTCGCTGCTCCTCCGAATCATGCTGACGAGTTCTCGCTGCGAGGCATCAAGCTCCGAATCGGCGAGAAGCTCGCCGATGGCGATCACACCGTTCAGCGGCGTCCGGATTTCGTGGCTCATGTTCGCCAGGAACTCCGACTTCGCTCGGTCGGCGGTCTGGGCTTGCTCGAGCGCACCCCGAAGTTGCTGGGTCCGTTCGTCGACTCGGAACTCGAGGAGGTCCCGTTCGGTCCGGAGTGCGCTCCGCAGCCGAGAGAACTGGAGGATCTGTGAGGCAACCGGCGAGAACTGGGTGGCGAGCTCGACCCGGCGGGCATTGAAATGCCCTCGATCCGGGTGGGTGCAGACGAGAACACCCGTGGTGTCGCCCGCCCGGAGAGGCACGTGAAGCGCCGACACGACCGAGCTGTCGAGCGCGGCGAGCGCAGCCCACTCGGGGACATGAGCAACGTCGAACGTCGCCGTGGTCGACCCATCGAGCACCCGTTCGAAGAACGCTTGAGGCCGGACCACGAGCCCCTGCAACCTCGGGGTCGTCGCCGCTTCCGTCTGCAGGGATCCGTCGCTGTGCCGGCGCAAGATCACGGCCTGGTCGAAGTCGAGCAGGCCCCGAAGCTCCACGAGCACCGACGTGAGATCGACGTCGGTGTTGGCTGAGCCGGTCAGCAGCCGCACGACGGCCAACAAGCTGTTCGTCTGATCTTCCTGCTCGCTGACTGCGGCGAGCGCTCGACGATGGTCGAGCCGCAGCTCGAGCAATTCCTCACGGGCACGGTCGTCAGGCAGATTCGCCATGTCAGGCTTCGAAGACCACAACCGAGATCATCAGATTCCCGTGATAGTTGTCGCCGCCGACGAAACAGCCCTGTTCGCCGAACGTGAACGTGCCCAGAAACGGCGCGTCGCTCAGCGCCCCCCGCATCTGCTGCACCACCCCTTCCATCTCGTCCTGCACCGCAAGCATGCACCCGGCGCAGTAGACGACCAGGGCGCCTGCAATCGCCGACGCGTCGATACCGCCGCTTCGCAAGGCCGATGTCGCGACCCGTCCGGCGCGAGACACGAGCGACTCGGACGTACCCCGCATCCGAATGAGCCGATCGCCATCGGCGATGTCGGCGAAGAGATCGATCGACCCGTCGGCATGAAGACTGGCCGGGTGCGCGAGAACATAGTTGTGCTCACCATCGAGTCCATCGGCTCGGCGACCCAACGGGTGCATGGTCGACGCGGCCAAGATGTTTCCGCCGTCGGGGAGGAACGCATCGATGTCGCCGTCTGCCCAGTCGGCGTACACCTCGCCGGCGGGCCGGCCGTCGATCTCGTAGAGCCGCCGGCCGTCGGACCGGGTCACCGTGCCTTCGACCTCGGTGTCGAGATACCCGCTGTGGAACGACTGATGCACACGCGTCGACGGAAACAGCACCGACACGACCACATGGTCCTCGAGAACCACGCCACCGGAGAACTGCCGCCACTCCCCGGCAATCGTGTTGTCGGCCGCACTACCACCTGCGATCGGTGTGTGCGAGCCAACCACCGCATGCAGACCGGCAAGCACGGCCTCCTCAGAACCAGGGACAGCCGACAGCCAGATCAACAGCGGCTGCTCGCCCGGTCGTCCGGCCTGGGTGAGGGCGGCAAGCACCGCCGCGGAGGAGGCGGCGGCGGGGTCGTCACCGACCGGCTCGACCGCCGTGCCGTAGGAGCCCGCCGGGTCGCTGAGCGCAAACACGCCAACCCCACGCCCATCCTCGGAATGAAAGCCGGCCGCGGTCATCGCGCCAAGGCAGGACGTCGCTGCGTGCATCGAGACATCGCCGGCGACCTCCGCGAGTGTCTGGGCGACACGCTCCGGGTCGAGTCCGACCGACGGGAACGCCACGATCCAGTCCGGCTCGCCGTTCAAACCGGCGAGCGCACGGTCCGCCGCCGCTCGAACTGCGGTACCGCCGTCGGCGTCTGTACTCCAGCCGGTTGAGATCTGCATGCGCGTCCTTTCGGGCTCCGGTAGGCAACCCCGTGATGGAAACGGTAAACCGGGGAGGTGCTGATCGTCGTGTCCCCCGCCAAATCGCTCGACTACGAGTCGGAGCTCTCCACCAAGAAGCACTCCGAGCCGCGCATGCTCGACGACACCCAGGCCCTGGTCGACATCATGGCCGACAAGTCACCTGCCGAGATCGCCAAACTCATGTCGGTGTCGCAAGGGCTCGCCGAGCTCAACCATGAGCGGTATCAGGATTTCGAGCAGCCGTTCACGCCCGACAATGCCCGCCCGGCCCTGTTGGCCTTCACCGGCGACGTCTACCTCGGCATGGACCCGGCGGGAACGTTCACCGAACGCGATTTCACCCACGCCCAGAAAGTCCTCCGGATCCTCTCCGGCTTGTACGGCGTGCTCCGACCGCTGGACCTGATGCAGCCGTACCGCCTCGAGATGGGGACCGCACTCACGACCGATCGCGGCGGATCGCTCTATTCCTTCTGGGGGGACCGCATCACCCAGCAACTCAACGCCGACCTCGCCGACAGTCCCGGCGCGAAGGTGCTCGTCAATCTCGCCAGCAACGAGTACTTCGGATCGATCCAACCCGACGACGTCGACGCTCGCATCATCACCCCGACCTTCCTCGACTCGAAGAACGGAGGGCCTCACAAGATCGTTTCGTTCTTCGCGAAGCGAGCACGCGGAGCAATGTCGGGGTGGATCATTCGCGAGCGCGTGAAGACGGCCAAAGCGCTCGTGGACTTCGACGGCATGGGCTATCGCTATGACCCGGAACGGTCCGCAGCCGACACGCCAGTCTTCGTCCGCGAAGACGGCGCAATGAGCTGACCTTGGAGCTCCCGCCGGACTCGAGCCCTGAGCGCGGGGCTGACGACCAGACGTTCCATGACGTCATCGAGGGCTACTGCGGCTCGCTGTCCTACGCCCCGGGCGACACCGCCACGGTGCACGTCTCCACCCTGGCCACCGGCTACGACGTCGTCGTCGAGCGGTGGGGGGCAGAACGTGAGCTGGTGTGGGCGATCAACGACCAGCCCGGCGTCTTTGTCCCGGTGCCCACAGACGCCGACGCCAACGGATGCGGCTGGCCGGTCAGTTTCGACATCCCGATCGGAGAGCAGTGGAGATCCGGCTTCTACCTCGTGTCGTTGCATGCCCACGACGGTCCTGATGGTCGCCGGATCGCCCACACCGGATTCGTCGTTCGGGCCCATGCGGCAGCGTCGGCTGACACCGTGCTCGTGATGGCGACCAACACATGGAACGCCTACAACACCTGGGGCGGCAAGAGCCTCTACACCGGCGGCCACCAGGTGTCCTTCGCGCGGCCCTGGGCCCGCGGCATGCTGGTGCGGCCCGAGGTCGAACGCGACGATCGCAAGTCGCGGCCGGTGCACACCGGCGAGACGGGCGACGCCGACGGCTTCATCTTCCAGCAGTACCGCCTCCCCCGCGCCTACCCATCCGCCATCGGCTCGACCGGTTGGTTCACCCACGCCCGCCGCTTCATCGAATGGGCCGAGCGCAACGGTCGCCACATCGACCTCCTCACATCGACCGACCTCGAACGCCATCCGGACTGCCTTGACGGCTACAACCTGGTCCTTGGCGTCGGCCACGACGAGTACTGGTCGGCTGGTCAACGCGCCGTTGTTGAAAGCCACGTGCGTCGTGGCGGCCACTATGCGTCGTTCTCTGGGAACACGATGTTCTGGCAAGTGCGAATCGCCGACGGAACCCGAGGCGAGGCCATGGTCGGCTACAAGTACGCGGCCCACCACGACGACCCGGTCGTCGGAACCGACGCCGCCCCATCGATGTCGGGCATGTGGGCCGATCCCGTCGTCGCCCAACCGGAGTGGGCGTTCCTCGGTGCCGGCTCTGCGTTCGGGCTGTACGCCCGTTTCGGACGGGGCACAGCACGAGGCGTAGGCGGTTTCATCATCTATCGGGCCGACCACTGGATGCTCGACGCGACCACGCTCGGCTACGGCGACGTGCTCGGCAACGACGACGGCATCGTGGGCTACGAAACCGTCGGTACCCCCTACCAACTCGATGACACCAACCTTCCCGTCGCCCGCGATCGCAGCGACCTCCCTCCGGTTGACATCGTGGCGGTCACACCGGCGACCAACCTCGGCATGGGCGACTACCCGAAATCGGTTGCGGCATTTGGCGACCAAGGCGACCTCGAGTTCATCGCCGACCGGATCTTCGGCGGTGGCCCCGACGCCCTCGCCCGCGCCCGCCATGGCAACGCGGTGATGGCCGTCGCTCGCCCGTTCGGAGATGACGGAGGCGACGTCGTCGTCTGCGGCAGCACCGACTGGGTCTTCGGGCTCCGCGACCCGGATGTGGCCCAGGTCACTGTGAACATCCTCGACCGGTACCGGCGCCCCAGCGAACCCACCCCGAACTGACCAGCGAACCACGAAATCCCTGGGTCGGACGGCTCATGGTGCGCCGGTTTTCTTCAGCCTGAGCAGGCTCGATCCGATGCTGAACGCATGGGCGAGCGTACGTACGCGGACGGTGGTTCCGCGACGAGCCAAGCAATCGATCGAGACGAGGAGGCGTGGAAACCGCGCCCCATCGTCTCTTTGCTGATCAAGGCGCTCACCGTGATCGCCCCCGTCATCGGGTCCTTCGCCATGGGCCGGGTGTACAGCCTCGCGATCACCCCCGACCTTTTTGGGACCTACGCGTACTGGGGCGGTCTGCTGACCCTGTCGATCATGACCGCGCTGGCGGTTGAGCGCGAAGCCCAAGCGCTGCTGCCGGTCGCGGCCCTGTTCAAGATGTCGCTCGTCTTTCCCGACCGGGCGCCGAGCCGATTCGGGGTGGCCTTGCGCGAAGGCACCACCAAGCGGCTCACCGCCCGCGCCCTCGAGAGTGGCGACGATGCCGCGGCCGCCGACCTGTTGGTGCTCGTCAAGGAGCTCAGCAAACACGACCCGCTCACCCGCGGTCACTCGGAACGGGTCCGCGCCTACTCCGACCTGATCGCCGAGGAGCTCGGCCTCAGCCGCACCGAACGCAACAAACTCGCATGGGGCGCGCTCGCCCACGACGTCGGCAAGCTCGAGGTGCGTAGCACCACACTCAACAAGCCAGAGCGA
Organism: Actinomycetota bacterium; assembly: GCA_039188975.1. Classification (GTDB taxonomy): domain Bacteria; phylum Actinomycetota; class Acidimicrobiia; order Acidimicrobiales; family Aldehydirespiratoraceae; genus UBA11606. Next base: position 39,288 of record JBCCYT010000007.1, on the reverse strand, counting down.
CCCAACGACGACGAGTGGGCCGAGATCCGCAATCACCCGGCCGCCGCTATCCCGCTGATGGCCGACCTCGAACCCTGGCTCGGCGAATGGACCCTGGCCGCGTCACAGCATCACGAACGTTACGACGGCAAGGGGTATCCGTTCGGACTGGCCGGCGACGAGATCAGCCTTCCGGGCCGGATCGTGGCCGTCGCCGACGCCTATGACTGCATGACATCGACCCGCAGCTACAAGAAGGCGCTCTCGCCCGAGGCTGCACGCGAGGAGCTCATCAACAACGCAGGCACCCAGTTCGACCCCGATGTCGTACGGGCCTTCCTCAACGTCGGCTTGCGTCGCATGAAGCTTGCGGGACCGCTCGCCTGGCTTGGCGAGCTCGCCTGGTTCGCTCGCATTCCTCAGGCGGTGAGCACCGTCGGCTCCACCACCGTCACCACGGTCGCGACCGCCGCGGTCGCGGTCGGTACGGCGGTCACCGCCGGAACGGTCGAACCTCCCGAACCCACCGAGATCGCGGCGATCGAACGTACGGTCGAAGACATCGTGCTGCCGTCCCTCGACGCCGGCGACGTCGGCCCCGAAGCGCCCCAACTTCTCGCCCCCGGCGCGCAGGTGACCCCGGCACCTGGAAACAACGACGCTCGCGACGGCGGATCAGCGCGAACCGTCACCCCGGAGAGCACGGTTGCGCCGGAACCCTCGACCGAGCCACCCGTGTCGACGACAACGGTGGCCGAGGCTGCCGTCGAGCCCGCCAGAAACGACGAACCGAGCGCGACCACGACCACGGCGCCGGTCGTCACCACCACCATCGTGACGACGACCACCGCGCCCACGACCACCGCCCCGACGACCACCGCACCCACGACCACGGCGCCGCCGGTCGCCCAGGAAGCACCCCCCGAACCACCGGCGATCGCGCCGGTGGAGCTCACCGATCCCGTGACGCTCGGCGCCGCAAGCGGTGGCGATCATCACCGGCTTCCACTCGACGGCACGCTCGCCATCGGCGGCGACGGGCCAAGTGTGGTGCTGGATCAGGCTTCGACCCTCGACGCCGCTCGCGCCGACAATCACGCCCACGTGCACTTCCAGATGAGCAATGACCGAGGCATCCTGCTCAGCGGCGACACTGCGCTCACGATCTGGCTGGCCATGGACAGCTTCAACACCAACCTGAGCGGCGGTGTCCACCTCGAGCTCTTCGACTGTGCGACACCCTTCAGCTCGTGTACGGAGCTTGCGTCCGGCGGCCACCGCTTCGAGCAGGCCACGTTCGGGAACGGCTTCGGCCAGGTCGAGATCAGTCTCGGCGAACTCCAACATCGCATCGGGGCCGGTCGCTACCTGGTGCTTGACATCAATGTCGACCCGACCAGCGACGGCGACGTTTGGCTCGGTTTCGGAACGACCAGCTTCCCGGCCACGTTCCACATCGGCTGATCGGCTTCGCCATGGGCGTGACTTCGGCGACCGGCGGCTCGGCAACCTCGCAGGCGGACGACACCCGTGCCTGGCAGGCCCGCCCCGTGATCGCGTGGTCGCTGCGGCTCATCTCACTCCTCACCCCCGTTGTCGCCTCGTTCGCAGCATCACGCGTCTACGGCATGATCATCAGTCCCGAGACGCTCGGGCGCCCGGCGTTCTGGGGTGGACTCCTGGTCGTCGCAGTCTCGGTGGCGATCGTGGTGGAACACCGAACCCAGCAGATCATGCCGCTGGTGGCCCTGTTCAACATGTCGCTGGTGTTCCCGGATCAGGCACCGAACCGGTTCGGTGTCGCGCTGCGACAGGGAACGGCCAAACGCTTGAAGTCGAGGGCGGACGACGCCGGCGATCATGAACCGGCCACCGACTTACTCGTCCTCGTGAAGGCCTTGGGCAAGCACGATCCGCTCACCCGAGGGCACTCGGAACGAGTTCGGGCGTACTCGGATCTGATCGCCGAAGAGCTGGGGCTGAGTGACGACGACCGCAACAAGCTCGCCTGGGGCGCACTGGCTCACGATGTCGGCAAGCTCGACGTCCGCCCGTCGACCCTCAACAAGGCGGGCCGGCCCGACGATGAGGAGTGGGCCGAAATCCGCGGACATCCGGGAGCGGCCGTCGACCGCATGGCGCCGCTCGCGTCATGGCTGGGGGATTGGACGTTGGCCGCCTCCGAACACCATGAACGCTATGACGGTGAGGGCTATCCGCTCGGCCTTCGAGGCCATGAGATCAGCCTCGCCGGTCGCATCGTTGCCGTCGCCGATGCCTACGACGTGATGACATCGGCTCGCAGCTACAAGAAGGCGCTGTCGCCCGAAGCCGCCCGCGAAGAACTCATCAACAACGCAGGTACCCAGTTCGACCCCGACATCGTGCGGGCGTTCCTCAATGCGGGTATCCGCAAGGTTCGCGTCGCGGGCCCCCTGGCTTGGCTCAGTGAGTTTGCCTGGTTCGTTCGTCTTCCGCAGGCAGCGACCGTCGCCACACCGGCTGCCACAACGACGGCCGCCACCGTCGCCACGACCGCCGTCTCGGTCGCGACGGTCGTGGCATCACCGCTCACCCCGACCGCCGTCGACATCCCAGAGCGCCGAGACGTCAGCGCGGAGCGGGTGGTCGACGAGGTCGAGCTCGCGCCTGACGCCGACGCCGTCTTCGAGGTGCCGATCGAGACGCCGGAGACGACAACCACGGCGATCGTCAGCACAACCCAACCAGTCCCGACGACAACCGGCGGCTCGGACATCGCCGGGGCGCCGTCCTCGACGACCGTGGCCCCGAACCCGTCAACCACCACGTCACCATCGACGACCATCGGGCCGGCCAGCACCACAACCATCGCCAGTGCAGTCCCCACGACGACCGCGCCAACCACAACCACGACAACGACGGTTGCGGCACCCGCCACGACGGTCACGACCACAACGGAACGGGCGCGGGCGACGACAACCACCTCGCCGGAGAAGCAAGAAGCCGACGCGACGCTTGACGAACGCCGCCCCGCCGCGACGATTCCGGACGAAAAGCTCGAGTCCGTCGCACCGACCGACGAGCGCGCAACCGCCACGCGCGAACGCGAGCAAACCGTTGAGCCGTCGACCGTCGAATCGTCCGGCGCAGCGCGCCTCGCGTCGACCTTGTATCTCCAAGGTCGCCCCGGAGGCGCAGACACCTTTTCGATGCTGCTCGACGCCGAGCAAAGCAAACCGCTCACAGTCGACGAACTTCCCAACTACGACAGCGACCGCGACGACACACCGGGCTTGCTGATCCAGAAGGGTGGTGGACTCGACGACTACGACCCGGCCACCCGACACCGCTTCGCAGCCGAAATCGACAACGTCCTTCTTGCGGGTGTGCCGGTGCTCGACATCTGGGTCTCGACGACGGACCACAACGCCGAGAGGACCGGAATCGTCATCGTCAGTCTCCAGGACTGCGCCGCATCAAGAGGCGATTGTGCGACGATCGCCACCGGCCTCGGCGCGTTCAAGCAAGCCGAATTCGGCGAGCGGTTCGGGCAGCTCCAGATCGAGCTGACCAAACTCGAGCACCGGTTGGAACCCGGTCGTTCGCTCATGTTGAACCTGATGGTGCACGATGCCAGCGACGATGACCTCTGGTTCGCCTACGGCACCACGACGTACCAATCGGCGCTTCGGTTCTCCTGACCATCCCGAAGACGACGCGGGAATTTCTGTCGGATCGGGAACCAATGACCGCTGACCGAGCGTTCCTTCGGGCGTGACCCGAAATCGGTTCCTTCGCCCCGGCCCCATCCTGGGGATACTCGCGGCCGGCGGCCTGGGGCTGGTGGCGCCGGAGATCTACACCGGCACCTTCAGCGACGTCGGTACCTTTGCGTTGGTCGCTGCGCTCGGGCTCGGGGTCGGCGTTTGGGTTGTGGTCGTCAACCGTTTCGTGACCCAAGCCGTGCTCCGGTTGGGCTTGCTGATCGTGCCCCTCGGCGCGCTGGCATTCGCCATCGTGTGGCCCTATCTCCGACCACCGACCGAGGTCGACGAAGCGTTCCCGACGGTCGTCGCCGCGGCGCCGGCCAACCTGGAACCGGAGACAACAAACCCGACAACAACAAACCCGACAACAACAAACCCACCAACGACGACCACCGCGCCCACCGCCACGACGACGACACCGCCAACGACGACGACACCACCAACGACGACGACGTCAACCCCAACGACGGTACCGACCGGGCCGGTCGAACTCGCCCGAGCCGGATTTCAGGGCCTCACGGGCCATCGAGGCAGCGGCGATGCCGCGGTCTACCGGTTGGAGGACGGCTCGACACTGTTGCGGTTCGAAGCGGTCGACATCGGCTCCGGGCCGGCGCTGAACGTCTGGGTCGTCCCCGGCGACGACCGTCGGGACCTCGACGGTGGCACCTTCATCGCTCCGCTGACCGCCGAGCGAGGCAATCAGAACTACACGGTGCCCGCCGACATCGACCTCACCGACGGCACCTGGACGGTGCTGGTGTGGTGCGACACGTTCTCCGTCGAAGTCGCCAACGCGACGCTCTAGAGAACCCCTCCCTCCGACGAATCCGCCGTGAGGCTCCGGAATCGCTGCAGGTCGACATTGCCGCCCGACAACGTCACCCCGACCCGCTGCCCCGACCCATCCACCCGTCCAGCCAGCACTGCAGCAAGCGCAGACGCACCCGACGGCTCGAGCACGATGTTGAGGCGCTCGAACGCAAACCGCATCGCGGCAACGATCTCTGCGTCGCTGACGGTGACGATCTCGTCCACCCGGCCGCGAATGACGGCAAAGGTCTTGTCGCCGCACGAGGTCGTCTGTTGTCCGTCAGCGATCGTCTGCGGCGTTTCCGGCAAGGTGATGCGTTCACCCGCCGCCAGCGACTGTTGGACGTCGTCGCCCGCGGCGGGCTCCACGCCGACCACCCGAACGTCGCCCTGGGCCTTCGCGACCGTCGCACATCCAGACACCAGTCCCCCACCGCCCACGCACACGACGAACAGATCGACCGGATCGGTGGCGAACACTTCACGCGCAAGCGTGCCTTGGCCAGCCATCACGTCCCAGTGATCGAACGGGGGAATCAGGGTCAGACCGCGTTCGGCGGCAATCGTGTCGCCGATGGTCTCTCGACTCTCTCGGTACCGGTCATAGGTGATGACCTCGGCGCCGTATCCGGCCGTCGCCGCTTTCTTGATCGCCGGCGCATCCTCTGGCATCACCACGACTGCAGGGACGTCGTGCAACGCCGCTGCGAGCGAGATCGCCTGCCCGTGATTCCCCGATGAGAACGCCACGACGCCCGCCGCCCGAACCGCTGGATCCAGGGCGGCAACCGCGTTGTAGGCACCGCGAAACTTGAACGAGCCGGTCCGCTGAAAGCACTCCGCTTTCAGGCGAACCCGACCGCCGGTGTGTTCATCGAGGGTCCGGCTGGTGAGTTCGGGGGTGACGTGGGCAACACCCGCCAGACGGGCGGCGGCCCGGTCGATGTCGTCGAGAGAGAGGTCGGCGGTGGTCACGCCGTCGACGGTAGGCGAAACGTCACCCGCCGGCACTGGCGTTGCCCGTACTGTTGCGCGATGCCGCACCAGATCCTCGTGCTCAACGGACCGAACCTGAACCTGCTCGGGGAACGAGAACCTGAGGTGTACGGATCCGACACCCTCGACGACATCATTGCGGAGCTTCGCCTTCTCGGCGCACCTCGCGGCGTCGAGCTGCAGCACCAGCAATCCAACAGCGAGGGTGACCTGATCGACGCGCTCCACCAGGCTCGGGACTGGGCCGACGGCGCGATCTTCAACCCCGGGGCCTACACCCACACGTCGATTGCGCTTCGTGACGCGATCGCCGGAGTCGACTACCCGGTCGTCGAAACCCACCTGTCGAACGTGCACGCCCGCGAGTCGTTCCGCCACCGCTCGCTGCTGTCAGGCGTCTGCCTCGGGGTCGTGCTCGGGTTCGGCAAGGACAGCTACGCCGCCGCACTCGACGCACTCGTCCGCCACCTCGAGAACTGAACACGATCCACCCGGGCCGTATGGCCCATTTCCGGTGGTACCAACCTCATAGTTCCGCTGGGTCAGACGAACCTGTCGGGCGTGGAGAGTGTCCCGAGGCGGGGGCCACAGCACCTTTCGAGGCGAGCTGTGGTCACGACAGGCGCTGCTGTTGGCGCGAGCGCATGGATGGCGCCATCGATCCTGACCTACGACCGCGTCGCCGCCGCCGTTGGGTCGTGCGGGATCAAGGGCCGCCAAGTCGACTGGTCGGATTGGGCGAACCAGACCGTCCCCGGCACGATCACCGCGCTCGACGGCACCGAAATCACCGTCACGGTCGCCGACCCCGACAACGTGCAAGACGCAGTCTGGAACTTCCGGGTCTACAACGGCACGATCAACGGACGCGACAACCCGGCCATCACCGGAATGTCCAACGCCACATCAGGACAGGGCGTCACCGTCTCGTTGCAGTTCTCACGGCCCGTGCAGCCATCGTTCTTCCTCGTCGATGTCGATCAGGGCACACGCGGCTGGCAGGACCGGGTGGACGTCCGCGGTTTCCTCACCGGCGGCAGCCCGATCGACCCTGACTCCCTCACGGTCGGCGGCACGGCCGTGCAAGTCGTCAGCCCCCGACTCGTCGAAGGCGTTTCGTCGTCGCGCAGCGCAAACTCCGAGGTCGAGGTCGACTTCCAGGACTTCGTCGACACGATCGAGATTCGCCACCACGACGAAACCACCTGGCGGAGCTTCCAGTGGATCGGTGTGCACGACCTCCATTGGTGTTGACCGACGAAGACCGGGCCGGGCTCTAGGTTGTCAACCGAACCGTGTTGAGCACTCGGATCAGTTTCAGCTCGGACCCATCTGCCGCGATCGCAGCTTGAGTCGCTTCGAGAATCGCGGTGCGAGGAGCGGCCTGCCACATGCCGAAGGCCCCGATCACGAACGCGGTTGCGTAGACGATCCACGAGCCGGTCGCCAGGAACATCACGAACCCAACCACTGCGGTCGCCTGCGCGAACCCGATCCGCACCAGCGTGGCCCGCTGGAACGAACGGGCCAGCTCCCGCGGGGACGAGCCGTCCGGGCTAGGCACAAACCGAGGGGCCAGCCGGGTCAATCCGAGACCAGCCGCGGCCACCACCGCCACACCGACGGGGATGCTGACTGGAGCGCCTCCCGTGGCCGCCAGTAACACAACCGGGACCCACAGCACGAACAGCGCGTTGACAAAGACCAGCCACACCAGCCGGATCGCCTGCAAGCCGGAATCCTGGGTGATCATCGTTCGCATTCCGAGGAACGGAATCACGAGCATCGGCAGCAGCTTCAGGACCGGTTTCCAGCCCGGATCCACGTCGGCATTGCTGGCTCTCATACGAGTTCGATGCCCGCCGCCGACAACTCGACGAGCGCGGCATCGGTCGTGTCGGGCGCAACCCCGGCGCAGTGTGCCAGCAAGACGCGGGTCGTGAAGCCGTTGGCAACCGCATCGAGAGCCGTCGCTCGAACGCAGTAGTCGGTGGCGATCCCGACGACGTCGACATCGGTGATGCCCCGATCGGTCAACCACGACCCGAGGAGCACCGACTCGTCGGCCATCGAGCCACCATCGAAGCCGGTGTAACTCGCGGTCGTTCGACCCTTCAGGAACAACTCGTCGACCGCGACCTGCAGGTTGGCGTGAAACTCGGCGCCCTTGGTGTCGGCGTGACAATGCACCGGCCAGGTGTCGACGAAATCCGGGCCCTCGTCACCCGCCCAGTGGTCGCCCGGATCGACATGCCAGTCCTTCGTGGCGACGACGACGGCGTACTCCCCGCCCGCGCGGTCCGACCCGACAACATCGGTGATCGACTGGGCGACTGCGGCCCCACCGTCAACCCCCATCGACCCTCCCTCGCAGAAGTCGTTTTGCACATCGACGACGATCAGGGCCTTCGCGGTTTTGCTCATGGGTTTCCTCCGGACGGAACAGGAATGGACAGGGGCTCCTCAACCCCTTCCCACACGGTCGGGATGGCCGGCGACAGGCTCGGCCACGGAGTGCGGGCTTCGTCTTTGAGTCGGCTTCGGCGTTCGGCGCAGCGAGCCTTGGCCTCCGACGGGTTGGTGAGATCGGCGACGATCTCCCCATCGCGCACCAGCGGGACTTGCGGGTTGAGCGTGTCGTCTTCGAGCTCGACCGGCAGGACCGACAGCACCTCGGTCACGAAATGACCGTTTCCATCAACCGTTCGATGAACGTCCTTGCGACCACCGAGGGTTCGCTTGCCCGGCGAGAGCTTGCCGACCGCTCGCAGCTCACTGTGCGGTTCGTCGTCGTCAGCGATCGATACGAGTTTGTACACCATCGATGCCGTCGGATGGCCGGAGCCGGTCACCAAACTGGTACCGACGAGGTAAGCATCGATCGGTGCGCCAGCCGCTTCGAGCTCGGCGACCTTGAACTCGTCGAGATCGCTGCTGACCACGATGCGACAACTGGTCGCGCCAAGCTCATCGAGCAGGTGCCGAGCAGCGATGCTGTCGCGTAGCAGCTCACCCGAATCGATTCGGATTGCGCCGATGTCGAGGCCGACGACCTTCACCGCACGGCGAATGCCCTCCATCACGTCAAAGGTGTCGACGAGGTACGTCGAGCCCACACCGAGCGTGTTGCGCTGCGCCGCAAACGCGTCCTCTTCGGTTGCGTGGGCCAGGACAAAGGCGTGAGCGGTCGTACCACCGGTCGGAATTCCGTGCCGGCGGCCCGCTTCGAGATTGGAGGTGGTGTCGAAGCCACCGACGAATCCGGCCCGGGCAGCCGCGACGGCGGACTCCGGGTCGGTCCGCCGCGAACCGCCCTCGATCAGCAGTCGCCCACCCGAAGCATCGGCCATCCGGGCTGCAGCGCTCGCAACGGCACAGTCGTGGTTGAGCACTGACAACATCACGGTCTCCAGCACCACGCACTCGGCGAAGGTTCCGGTCACCGTCAACACCGGCGAGTAGGGAAAGAACAGTTCCCCCTCTGCGTACCCGGTGATGTCACCGCTGAACCGGTAGCGACGAAGCCAGTCGGTCATGGCCCCCTCGACGACAACACCGGTGTCGACGAGATGCGTCACGGTTGCGTCGTCGAATCGAAACCGCGCCACTGCGTCGAGGAGCCGATCGATACCTGCCATCACGCCGTAGGCCCGGCCCTTCGGCAGACGCCGAGCGAAAACCTCGAAGACCGCTGGTCGATGGGCGACGCCGGATTCAAGCGCCGACGCGACCATCGTCAGTTCGTAGTGATCGGTCAGCAGCGCCGAGGTGGGTGCGTCCACCTGGTCACCCTAACGGCCTGACGTCGCTCGACCCTGGGCCGGCGGTGGTCGCGGCGAGCCGCCTCTCGTTCCAGGCCGGCGCTGACCCGAATCGCCTACTCGGTGATCCGCCGGAACAGCCGGGCGATGAACGCCGCCATCTGCTCGCGGGTCACGTCCGCTTGCGGTGAATAGGTGTTCAGTGACGTGCCCGTCGTGACCCCAAGTGTCGCAAGGCAGCCGATGTCATCACGCGCAAACGAGGTCGCAGATACGTCAGGAAAATCCGTTGCGACGCCACAGCTGCGACCGGTGACAGTCCGATAGAGCCGGGCGATGAACGCCGCCATCTGCTCGCGGGTCACGTACGCGCCGGGCGAGAAGGTCGTCGGTGACGTGCCACCAGTGATTTCAAGAGCGGCCAAACAGCCGATCGAGGCAGAGGCGAACGACTCGGCGGCGTCGGCGAAGCCGTGGGTGCCGGTGCATTCCTCGCCCGTCAGCGTCTCCACCAGCCGAGCCAGGAAGGCCGCCATCTGTTCCCGCGTCACAGGATCGCTGGGTGAGAATGTCGTGGCGCTGGTCCCGCCGGTCACGCCAAGCGCAAACAGGCAGCCGATCGCACCACCGGCGAACGAGTCGGGGGCCACGTCGAAGAACGGATGGGCGACCGGTGTCAGACAGTCCGCGGTCAATTCATCAGGGCCTTGCACGAGCATTCCGGGCATGGTGACCGTCACAGCCCCGAACGAACTGCCGATGCGATTCGACGATTCGACGGTGACGACATAGCTGCGACCGGGACGAAGACCGTCGACCGTGCCCGATGTCGCGGTCGGCGAAAGGGCCGAGGATGACCAGAGGCGACCGACGGTCGATTCAACCCAGTCCTCGAAGGCCGCGACTCGCACATAGGCATCAGGGAAGAACGGGTCACGACCGCAGCCGGTAACCGACCCGTAGGACACGACGCCGGCGAGGAACAGTGTGCCGGACTGGTTGACGACCAGCGGTCCCCCGCTGTCGCCCCCGCACACGCCCTGCGGTGCGGTGGTCGTGCACATCGTCGTCATCGGGTCGAAGTCCTGGACATATGCGGGCCAGGCACCACAGTCGGCATCGATGCGAACCTCGACGCCGCGCACCGTGTCGGGGAGCCGCCCGTCATCGGCCGCACCCCAGCCGGAGACGAACGCGGGAGCGCCGTCTCGCACTGACGAGAACGGATACAGCGGGATGGGGTCACCGACGTCGGGCGCGACCGGGTTTTCGAGGCGGACGAGCGCAAGGTCGTTGGCGAGGGTGGACGGGTCGTAGTCGGGATGGACGATGATCTGATCGCTGAACACACGGTGCGAGTCGAGGTCAGTGTCGAACTGGGTCCAGTCGGCAAGACCCGGGATCGTGGTGAAGTACTCGATCGGCTGGCGCGGCGAGTTCGCGGTCGGTTGGTACGCCGCACAGTGCGCGGCCGTCAGCACCCACGAGGGATCGATCAGAACGCCGGTGCACTCGCCGACGATCGTCATCTCATCGATGCCGAACAACTTCACGCCGTAGCGATGGTTGTCGATGGTCAGCTGGTTGCCGCCGACGATCAACGGGTCGAGCCAGCCCGCCGGAGCAACCGTTTCTCGGTAGCGCAGGACCAGGTCCTCGACCGACCCGCCGGGACCGAACGTCCAGGAGACCGAACCGTCGGTGTCTGCGTGCAATGAGGCGGGAGCGGCCGGCAGCGGTCCAGGCGTCACCGGGCCCGACGGGTCCGATGGCGTCCCGTCGACACCATCGAGTCGAGCAACGACCGTGAACGTGTACGCAGTGTCGTTGGGCAGCTCGTCGATCACGCAGCTGAACGCCTGCACCGTGCACGTGCGGCCACCGGGCTGGGTGGTCACGACGAACTCGTCGATCGGCATTTCGCCGAAGTCGGCCCACCGCCACGACACCCACACCTCGCCATCGGCCGGGCGAGCGACGACATCGGTCGGCGCAGCGAGTTGGGTGTTTGCGACCGCGGGCGTCAGCTCTGCGTGTCTTTCGGCGGCGCTGACTGGTGAGGTCGCATCGATGGCGAGCAGCCACGCGAGAGCCGCCACCACTCGTTTGCTCCGCACACCTCGTATCATCGAACCGCTACCGCTCTCCACACGTTCGTGAACGTAGTCCACTACGGGTGGATCCGACAGTGCCAGTCGGGCCAAAACCACGGGCACGACGTCATCTCGCTCGGTGACATCTCGCTCGGTACGGTCGTCTGCGTGACACAGCACCTGATCGCTGAGCACCGAGCATGGATCGACACAACGCTGGCGACGCTCGACATCGTCGCTCACGAGCCCCCACGAGCAACGAAGATCAGACCGTGGTCGAGCGTTGGGTCGGTCGAGACCGGCCGGGGCCGCCTCTGGTTCAAGGCCAACGAGCCGGCCCTGTCGTTCGAGGCGGCATTGCTCGTCGTTCTGGCCGACGTCGCGCCCGATCGCATCATGCGCCCGCTCGCGCACGATGCGACCACCGGCTGGTTCCTCACCGTCGACGGCGGACCGCTCGGCAGTGACCAGCCGGTGACGGTCGCTGCGGCACTCGACGCCATCACCGAGGTGCAACAGGCGTCAGCACGCCACCTGGACGAGGTACTCGCGGCGGGGATACCCGACCGCCGACCGGACGCTCTGGCCGCCGTTCTCGATCACGCGATCGCCCACCCGGCATCAGGGGTCGGCGGCACTCGCTGTGCCGGCCTGCGCGATCGATTCGTCGATGCGTGTGCCCTCCTCGCCTCCGATGGTCGCCTCGGCGTGGTCAACAGCGATCACAAGCCCGATCATCTCTTCGTTGGACCACCGGTGCGCGTGTACGACTGGGGAGACGCCGTGGTCAGCCATCCGCTGGCCGATCTGCCGTTCATCGAGCGCGAGTTCGGCCCGGCCGGAGCGGCTCGACTGGCCGAGGCTTGGGGGGTGTCGCTCGACGATCCGTTGGCGACCGCCGCCGCGGCGGTCGGGCACCTCCTCGAGGCCGACGTCTGGTTGCGAACATCGGCAGAGGGGCTCGCCCGCCATCCCGACGGCATCGACGTCGCCCTCACCCGGGTCGCCGACACGCTGAAGCCGACCGTCGATCCACGCTGAAATCAACGGTCAAACCGGCCCCGATCGGTGTCATACCCCCTCGGTAGATTGGGGTCATGGCGGTGGCGGAACTGACCGATCTGAGCGACGCGATGGACATCGCAACCAAGGTCGACTTCAGCGCCGCCACACCCCGCGATCGCCGGCAGGCGTTGGCGCAACTCGCCCGGCTCGAGGCGCAGATGCTGGCCCTGACCGCTGAACTCGTCGGCACCTACGACCAGCAGCGTGATTGGGCCGGCTTCGGGTTTGCCTCCGCTGCGGTCGGTGTGCGCGAGACCGCCAAACTGTCGATGCAGACGGCTCGACAGTGGGTGGGGCTGGGGCGGTCGATGCGAACGATGCCGCTCGTGGCCGACGCGCTGGCCAACGCAGCGATCACGGTGTCGCATGCGCGGCGGCTCCACGCCGCGGCCGCGCGGCCGCAGTTCGCCGACTGGGGAGAAGCGTTCCTCATCGAGAAGGCGGCAGAGCTTCGCTGGAAGGACTGGCTGCTCGTCGTCGACCGATTCGAACAATGCGCCGACGACGAGAATCAGTCGCAAGAGCTACCCCATCTCGACGACCTCCCCAACCATGGCCGGGTGCAGATGTCAGCCACGCCCGACGGAGGCGAGCTCATCGCCCACCTCGACAAGGTCGGCTACGAGGCGGTCGAAGACGTGCTTCACCGCATCGAACAAGACCTGTTTCGCGACGAGTGGAAGCGGCTGGTCGACGAGCACGGGACTCAGGCGACGCCATCGATGATGACGACGAACGCCGAGCGACGAGCTCGGGCTCTGGTCGAGATGGCCCACCGGGCCGAGACAGCACCAAAGGACGGCAAGCGTCCTCTGCCGCTCGTCGTAATCCACATCGATCCCGACACCTTCAATCGCGAACTCGCTCGCCTCCTCGGCATCGAGCCGCCGGCCCCGCTGGGCACGGCGTTCATGTGCGAGCTCGATTCGGGCCGGGGCATCGCGTCGAACGAAGCGCTCCGCCAGGCGCTGCACGGCACCGTCAGGCGGCTCGTCTACGAGTCGCCCTCCCACGTACTCGACTACGGCCGCGAGGCGCGCCTGTTCGCGGGAGGGTTGCGGCAGGCGATCATCCATGCGGCCCGCACCTGTGCGGCTGAGGGATGCGAGGTACGAGCCTCTCGTTGCGAGATCGACCATCACCACCCGTGGGGTGATGGTGGCGCCACCACCGCCGGGAACGGCCGACCGCTGTGTCGCACCGACCACCGCCACCGCACCAGAACCGACCCGGGCTGAGCCCCGGACCGCACGTCGGGCGAACCGATCAGAGGGAGGCGGCCATTGCTTTGACCGCCGTGTCCGCCATGTCCTCGATCGGATCGCCGTGCCCGGCCAGCAACGTGTTGAACGACAGCTCCGCCAGTCGGCGGGCCGAGTCGTTCGCGCCCTCGAGATCATCGGTGAACTGTGGGTTGGGCCCCTGCACGCCACCATTCATCGAGTTGATCGCGTCGCCCGCCACGAGAAGGCCCGCCATCGGGTCATAGACCGAGATGTGCCCGGCAGTGTGTCCTGGCGTGGCGATGATCTGAGCACCGAAGACCTCAGCGCCGTCGTCAGCGATCGCGATGTCATCGAGTGGGATGCCGCCGATGTCGGCCTCCCCAGCCCATGCGGTTGCGTTCGCGGCCCGCACCATCACGTCCGCCGTCGACCCAGCGTGATCGCCGTGAAGGTGGGTGATGATCACGTGACGAACATCGCCGTAGCCGAGGCCGAAGTCGGCCAGCGTCTGGCCGATGTCGTCCGCGCTCCCGGCGACGCCGGTGTCGACGATGGCCGCCTCCGTTCCCCGCACGAGCACGTAGGCCGAGACGAATCCGAGGTTGGTGCGAGCCCACTGCAGAGCCGGCATCGTCGCCTCACCGTCGGCGGCGGGTTCCGTCGTCGAGGGCGCGGCGGATGTCGTGGTGCTCGTCGATGTGGTTGATGACGGAGTTGTGGTGGTGCTGCTCGCAGCGGATTCGCTGCTGTCGGAAGAACAGGCGGCGAGTACGGCCGGGGTCAGCACCGCCATCGCCATCGTTCCCTTGCCGACATCGCCGAGAAACGCCCGCCGCCGCATCGTTCGGGGCGCGCGTGGGAGTGGCATGAAGATCGGACGATCGTCATGATGATGATCGAGAGGGCTGCCATCGGCCGAGTGATTTCCGCACATGGTCGCGACGGTAGGCGCCTGCGCTCCCCAACCGGCCTCAGGGTGTTGCGAGCCCGTCAGTGCGTCAGGGAGACATCGTTGTCGTCGTTGTGGTCGGTGTCTCGGGTACGGACTCACCGACCGTCAGGATGATCTGCCTACCGGGTGCGTCGGCGTCCAACCGCTGGGCGACGATCCGACCGACATCGAAGGACCCCGCTGGAACCCGCTCGAAGATGACGACGACCTCCAATCCGAGTTCGCGCAACAGCGTGATCGCGGTGTCGGCGAAGAGGCCGGTGACATCGGGGATTGGGATGCCGTCGTTGGTCGTCGGCGGGTTCTCACTGGCCTCACCAACCGTGATCGTCACGATTGAGCCGGGTTCGGTTTCCGACATCGCCACCGGCGCTTGTGCGAGCGCCCTTCCCACCTGGAATGACCCCACTGGCACGCCGACGAACACGGTGGCGACCTCAAACCCTTGCTCTCGCAAGACGGAGATCGCCGTGTCGGCGAAGAGATCCGTCACTTCGGGCACAACAGCACCGGACGAGACGATGACCATCACGACCGACCCCGGGGGGACCAACGTGTTCGCTCCCGGGTCGGTTCGGAGCACTCCCCCGAAGCCGACGGACTGTGAGGATTCGAACGGCTGATTCGGGTCGACCCGGAAGCCGGCATCGACCAGCAGACCGACCGCCGTGACGACATCGAGACCTTCGACGTCAGGCACCGGGACGACCTCCGGGCCACCCGACACCGCAATCTCGACCGTCTGACCCGGAGCCAAGAGCGAACCCGGGTCAGGCGATTGACCGATCACCGTGCCCGCGTCTTCCGGGCTCGTTTGGGTCACAACCGTCACGAGATAGCCGCGCTCCTGCAGAAGAGACGTCGCTGACTCACGCGTGAGGCCAAGCACACTGGGGACGACCGGTGCGGCTCCGGAGCTCACCCGCAGCATCACGGCGGTGCCGGCTTCGACAACGGCGCCGGCAGCCGGGTCCTGATCGATGACCTGGTTGATCCCGACGTCGGCGTTCACCACGAACTCGACCGCAACGTCGAGGTCGGCCTCGATCACGAGCGATCGAGCTTCCTCCACGCTTCGTCCGACCAGCTCGGGCACGACGATTTCCGCGTCGGCGGTCGCGAGGTCGTCATCGGCGAGGTTGTCGGGCGCGGCCACGACGTCGGGGAGCGGTTGCTCATCCGCAACATCGGAACGCAGGAGCGCAGCCAGGCTGCCCACGACGAGAATCGCCGCGGCGGCGATTCCTGCCAGGAGAAGCACCGGCCCGCCACGCGTGAACGCTGACCGATCGGACGGCCGGCCAGACGACCGATCGTCGTGGGCGGATCGGTCGACGTGGGATTCGACCTGATCGGCGTAGCGCCGAAGCTGGGTTTCGAGATCAACCATGGTGAGCCTCCTCGACGAGGGCCGTGCGAAGGCGGGTCATCGCACGGGTGAGGTGAGTACCGACGGCGGACGCCGAGATACCAAGCGCTTCGGCGGTTTCGCCATAGGTCCACTCGCAGGCGTGCACGAGCCAGACGACCTGACGTTGCATCGCAGAGAGCGCCAGCAGCGCAGGCACGAGCCCGGGCTCGACCTCCGGGATCGTGGCGACGTCAACCGGTGGCAAATCCGGCGTGAGCCGACGACGGCGCCCCGCATTCACCGCTACGCGGTACAGGTACCCGAACGGGTTGTGGAGATCGTCGAGTTCGTCTCGGTGCTCCCACGCCCAAGCCAACGCGTCAGCGACCGCATCAGCCGCGCCATCGACGCCGACCGCAGGGGGCACGGCTCGCCGCAACCGACGACCGGCCTCCGCTGCAAATCGATCGAACTCGAGATCGTCCATACATCCCGTAGAGCGTTGAGTCGCCGGCGCGCGCCACACCCGCTGCGAATTGTCTCCCATCAGGCGGCAGACTGGACGTCGCTGACAGGAGAGCGATGCCAATCGAGCCGATCGACGACGAGCACAACGACGAGTTTCGCGACACGCCGCTACCCGCCGCGACCCGCATCACCAAGAGTTCGAGCGGGGCCGTCACCGTGCTCGGCGCCGCCATGATCGCGGTTGGCGAGATCCTCGAGCCCGAAAAAGCGAGCGTCGAGATGGAACAACCAGCCGACGACCTGGATGATGACTCAGGCCTCGACCTGAGCTTCGGCGATCTTCCGCCCATCGAAGAGCTGTAGCCGGCCCCGTCAGGTCGAGACGCCGACGGGGCGTACGTGCAGCCCTTTCGTGGCGTTCATGAATGGGCTGCGCATCAAAATCAGTGCGAGAAACGCCGAACCGGCCACGACGAGATACATCCCGTCGTAGCCCGCCGACTCGGCGACGAAGCCGAGAACGAGCGTGCCGGCCGAGTTCGCCACATCGCCGAACGTGGTGACCGTCGCGACCGCTCGGGACCGTTCGGCATCGCTCGCGGAGTCGACCGCGATGAGGATCAGCAGCGGCACATTCCACGCCATGCCGACCCCGATCACGAAGGCGGCGATGTAGAGCTGAGAGATCCCTCCTGCGGTCGCCAACAACAACGCGCCCGCAATGACGGTGGCGTGGGCGAAAGTGGCCAGGTTTCGTCGCGGCCATCGGGTGAACGCCTGGGTCGAAATGATCCGCATGCCCATGACGGTCAACGAATAGGTGAGGAGAATCCATCGGGCGTCGTCGAGGCCAAACTCTTCGGCATAGTCCGCGATGAACGCGTTGAACCCCATGAAGCCGACAAACACCAGCAGATTGACGAGACCGATGCGAGCGGCGGCCGGATGGAAGAGGTCAGACACGGTGGCGGCAGGAACAGCATCGGCCGGGCGGGTCTCCGGAAGCGTGAGCGCAACGAGGGTGGTCGATGCGGCGAAGCCGGCCGACAAGATGAACGCCCACGTGAAGCCGTGGGCCTGCATCACCATCTCGCCAGAGACCTGACCGACCGCAAAGCCGACGAGCACGGTGGTCGAGAACAGGGCAAAGATCCGGTCGCGATGGACCGGGTCGGGCAGTTCCGTCGCCACCGTCGCCTGCGAGAGGTACATCGCCGAGCCAGCCGCGCCAGTGAGGATGCGCACCACGAGCAGGATCCACATCTCCCCGGTCTCGGCGGCGGGCACGTGCAAGAGCTGCAAGACCGCGACGGCGACCGAACCACCGAGCATGACCGGCCGACGGCCAACCTTGTCAAGCAACCATCCCGCGCCAGGCCGAAACACGAGCATGCCGATCGCGAACACGCCGAAGGCCAAGCCGATGTCAGCCTGCGAACCGTTCAACTCCTGCTCGACGAGGCGGGGCAGCACGGGAAACGACAATCCGGCCACGCTGAAATACAGCGCCGTCGCGGCAAAG
This sequence comes from Actinomycetota bacterium, assembly GCA_039188975.1. GTDB lineage: Bacteria > Actinomycetota > Acidimicrobiia > Acidimicrobiales > Aldehydirespiratoraceae > UBA11606. The sequence continues at coordinate 21,313 of JBCCYT010000007.1, read as the reverse complement.
ATTGCGAGGACGCGCGGCGTGTACACGCGCTCAGCCGGGGCGGGGGATGTCACTCTGCGCACCGTATCGGTGGGCCCGCGAACCGGCCGCATCGATCACGCCGTACCATGCGGAGGTGGCCTACGCAGGCGTTTCCTCGAACGCGCTCCCGACAACCTTCACCTACCGGATGTGGGGGCGCGTCTTTCGCTTCGTCGGCCGTCTCTTGAGCCGGACCACCAGCTCTCCGCTTCCCGACTTCGAGGGGAAGCGGGTGGTCTTCGTCGCCAACCACAGCAGCTTCAGCGATGTCTTCTATGCCGTCGCCGTGTTGAGCGACTGGCGCTATCCGGCCCGCTGCCTGGTGCGCTACTCGTACTTCAAACCGGCGATCATCGGCCGCTGGCTTCGCACCCTGCTGTGCGTTCCGGCCGGCGGCGGGGGCACGGATGCGGTCACCGAGGGGGTCGAGATTCTGAAGGAAGGGTGGCCGATCGCGATCATGGTCGAGGGTCGGATCGTGCCGCCTTCGCAACGAGCTCCCGACGGGATGGGTGAGTTCCGCGACGGTTTCATCACGATCGCCCGCAAAGCCGATGCATGGATCGTGCCGATCACCCTGCACAACGCCGACAAGGTGTGGCCGAGCGGTGGTTGGCCACGCCTGCCGTTCCGGGGCCGCCCAACGGTGACCGTTTCGGTCGGTACCCCGTTCTCGCCAGACGGTCTCGTCGACGGCGAGGTCATGGCCGAGGCCCGGGGCCAGATGGCGGAGATGCTCGCCCGCTCGTAACGTCGTCGGCCATGGTCGATCGCAAACCCAATCAGCTGCTGATCGTCTCCGACGAGGAGCGGCGCAACGACTGGCTCCGTGGCAGGGTCGACCTTCCGGCCCATCAGCGTCTGATGGACGACGGATTGACGTTCAACCGCTACTACACGCATGCGTCGCCGTGTTCGCCGAGCCGAGCGTCGCTCTACACCGGCAGCTACATCGCCGAGCACGGCGTCGTGAACAATGTGTCGTTCCCCGCTCACACGGCGCTCGACCCGAACATCCCGACCGTCGGATCGTTGCTCGCCGAGCAGGGCTACTACTCGGCGTACCTCGGGAAGTTCCATCTCACCCATGACGAGGTGCCGGACATGGAAGCGTTCGGCTACCACGACTTCCTCGGCAACGACATGCACTACACCGGCTCGGCGTGGAGCGGCCGCTTCTTCGACCCGATCATCGCCGGCGACGCGATCGAGTGGCTCCGCAAACACGGCGACCGCGACGAGCCGTGGCATCTCACCGTCGCGCTCGTGAACCCGCACGACATCATGTGGTTCCCGATCGATCATCCGACGTTCCAAGACGAGCACCCCGACATGAAGAAGATCTTCGACTTCATGAAGGAACTCCGCTTGAAGGGTGTGCCGGTCGAGCCGATGCCGGAGGACTACCCCGAGCTGTTCGACGCGTTGCCGGAGAACTTCCACGACGACCTCCACACCAAGCCGGAGATCCAGCGAGCGTGGCGCCAGGTTCGCAACACCGAGCACATGGTCGGGTTCATGGATCTCGCCGACGAGCGTTCGTGGCTCCGTCAGCTCGACTACTACGCCTACCTGCACCAGGAACTCGACCACAATCTCCAGGGCATCATCGACGTGCTCGACGAACTCGGCATCTATGACGACACCGTGATCGCGTACACGTCCGACCATGGTGACGCCTGCGGCAGCCACGGCCTGCGGGCCAAGTTGCCGTGCGTGTACGAAGAGGTCATGGGAGTGCCCCTCGTCATGAAGGTGCCGGGCTTGACGCAGCCCGGTACCGAGACCGATGCGCTGGCGACCCACGTCGACTTGGCCACGACCTTGTGCGCACTCGGTGGGGTGGATCTCGACGAGACGCCCACGCTCTCGGGGGTCGACCTGTCGCCGGCGCTTGCCGACCCGTCGGTGTCGCCTCGTGACTATGTGTTCTTCGCCCAAGATGCAGCGCAATCCGATCTCCTCGCGAACACCCGGTACGCGGTGCGAGGGTTCTTCGACGGAGAGACGAAGTACGCCCGCTACTACGGCATCGGTGGTGGTATCGACCGGGCCGGCACGATCGATGAGCGACCCAAGCTGTTCGGCGAAGATGCCGCGTTCGAAGACCATGATCACGAGTGGTACGAGCCGGCCGAAGACCCCCATGAGCTGGTCAATCTCGCGAACGACATCGGTCGCAAATCGGAGCTGCGAGATCACTTCAACCGGCTGCTGGAGATCGAACGCATCGAACTCGGGGACACCGCCGGCCACGCCGGCGCAACCAGCACCGCCGGCCACGGGGCGAGAGCATGAGCATCTGGTCGTCTGAACCGCCGGTGCCGGTCGTTTTCTTGCACGGCTTCGCAACGTCGACCCAGATGACGTGGGTCGAGCCGGGCTGGTTCGATCTGGTGAAGGAGGGCGGCCGGCGACCGCTCGGGTATGACCTCCTCGGTCACGGCGACGCCGACGCACCCGATGACGTCGAGGCCTACAAGGATCTCGTGACGCCGGTGGTCGAGCAGTTGCCGTTCACGCCCGACGAGGGGCGCCAGATCGACATCGTCGGCTACTCGCTCGGCGCTCGCACCGCGCTCGATCTCACGTTGCGCCACCCCCAGCTGGTCCGCCGCCTCGTGCTGGGCGGGATCGGTCGAAATGTGGTGGCGCCGCGAGAGGAGTCGGCCGAAGCCAACAGCCGCGCCGCGGCGGACTACCGCTTCGAGGGCCTGTTGCGGACTGCGGGCCCGGAACGAGCGGCGATCCTGGAGAAGGTCGGCACGGCGCAGGCAGCACGCGACGACAAGTGGTTCACACCGGCCCAACTCGCCACCGTCACCCAACCGGCTCTGGTCGTGATCGGCACCGAGGATTTTGCGGGTCCTCCGGGTCCCCTGGTCGAGTTGTTGCCAAACGTGACGCTCAAGGAGCTGTCCGGCGTCGATCACTTCTCGCTTCCGAAGCAGTTTGGCTTCATCGATGCCGCGCTCGAGTTCCTCGACTGCATCCCGAGTTGGTAGCTGCCGCCCGGCAGACCCCTGGAGGTTTCTCCCATGTTCATCGTTCACGGCCTCACCCGCTCGTACTTCACTCGGAAAGTGACGGGCTATCTCGACTTCACCGATCGGCCGTACCGGCTCGAACCGTGCCCGCCGAACCTGCATCCCGAGGCCGAGGCCGCCGGGTGGACGGGCGGCATCCCGGTCGTGACCGACCCGACGGGCGAGTTCATGTGGGACTCGACAACGATCATCGAGCACCTCGACATTCGCACCGACCCGGCGCGCCATGTCCTTCCCGATGATCCGACGCTGCGCTTCCTCGTCTATCTCCTCGACGATTTCAGCGACGAGTGGTTCTACCGTCCCGCCGTCGGAAGTCGCTGGAACGACGCGGCCAATACGGAGGCTGCCGGTTGGCAGATCACCGAGGAACTCTCGACGATCATCGGCTTGCCTGGGGGTCTGATGCGGCCGAACATCGTCGCAACGATGAAAGGGAACTGCCCGAAGCTCGGCGTGGTCGACGGCAGCATTGATGCGTGGATGGACGAGGTCGTCAGGCCATGGTTCGACGCGCTCGAGGGGCACCTCGGATCCGGTTACCTGTTCGGCGACCGGCCGAGCCTGGCCGACTTCGCGGTCTATGGCGCCAACGTCGCCCACTTCGTCGGCGATCCGGTGTGTCGGGACCTGGTCGACGAGCACAGCCCGGCGGCGGTCGAACACACCCACCGGCTCACGATGCCGCAGCGTCAGGTCTTCGGCGATTGGACCGAATCGACACCTGACTCGCTGATCCCGGTGCTGGCCGAGATGGGACGCCACTACCTGCCGTGGGTGACGACCGCAACGATCGACGGGGCCGCACCGGTGACGATCGGTTCCCATGACATCGAGATCCGATCGTCGGCCTTCCTCGACTCGGCTCGGGCCGTGATGCTGGCCCGCTATCTCGACGCTCGATCTCCAGAACTCGACGCGGTGCTCGATGCAGCCGGGATCCTCGGCTTCTTCGCCGGTCATGTCGACCAAGCAGGCGTCGTACCCGACCCGACCCAACCGGCCCGACCAGCCGACAACCGTCCGTACCGCATCGAGGATTGAGCGCATCGATGACCGACACCGACGGGCGTACCGCGCGACGGAACCGCAACATCGACGTCGCGCTCGATGTGGTGCTCGAGATGTTCCAGGAGGAGGCGATGACGCCCACCATGGAGCAGGTCTCGACGCGGTCTGGCCTATCGCTGCGCTCGTTGTATCGCTACTTCGCCGACCCGGCCGAGATGTTCCAGGCGACGATCCAACGAACGATCCGGCAGGCGATGGAGGTGGCCGACATCCCCAATCTCGGCGAAGGCACGTTCGAGGAGCGGCTGACGACCTTCGTGACGTCGAGGCTCGATTTGCACGAGCAGTTCGGTGCCGTGCACCAGGCGGCGATGGTTCACGCCTTCGAGCTCATGCCCGCGCGCGAACAAGTCGAGCGGGATCGGATCGGGCTTCGCCAACAGTTCGAGCAGCAGTTCGCACCCGAACTCGCGGGCCGCGCCGCCAGCGACCGGGCTCGTGTCACCGCCGCAGCCGATGTTCTCACGCAGCTGGAATCGGTCCGCTATCTCCGAACCCACCGTGGCTTTTCCATCGCCGAGACACGGGCGGTTCTCCTCGAAAGCGTCCGGGCGCTCCTCACGTGAGACTCGGCGCCACTGGCCGGTCACGCGACCGCTACTCGATCAGCTGCGCCGAAGCTGGTTCCACGGGGTCTCGCGCCGTTCGGCCTCGTCGGGCTCGCGCGGAAGGCCAAGCACCCGCTCGCCGATCGAGTTGCGCAGCACCTCGTCGCTTCCGCCGGCGATCGACTGGGCCGGGGTGAACATGGCGTAGCGATGGAAGAGGCCGCCGTCGGGGACGTCGTCACCCCACAGCATCCCCGCTGCGCCCAGTGCCTCGAGACCGACGTCGCGGGTGTTGCGCCCGGTCTCGGTGCCGGTGATCTTCAAACCGGCAACCTCGGGCCCGGGCTGACCGGTGGCCTTCATGTTTTCCGCGGCGCGGCGGGCGGTCAGGCTGACGACCGTGCGGTCGACGTGAAGCTTCGTCAGTCGATCGCGCAGCACCGGGTCGTCGCTCGCCTTCGATCCTGCGGCGACAGCGCCGTCGAACACCTCGCCGGCTCGTCCACTCATGGCGATCGAGAACCCGTCGGCGCTGGCCCTCTCGGCCTCGGCATGTTCGCCCACCGACACGCTGAGGTCGGCTTCGTAGAACGCCGCAGTGTCGCCGAGTCCGGCGTTGCCCGGGTCGCGTTCGAACGACAGCGTCGTCATTGCGATACGCCAGCCGTCGCCCTCGTTGCCGACCCGGTCGTCGTCGTGCACGCGGGCATCGTCGAAGAAGACCTCGTTGAATGCGGCATCGCCGGTCATCTCTCGCAGCGGACGGACGTCGACGCCGGGCTGGCGCATGTCGATCAGGAAGTAGGTGATGCCACGGTGTTTCGGGGCATCGGGTTCGGTGCGGGCGATCAGGATCCCGAAGTGCGCGTAGTGCGCACCCGAGTTCCAGACCTTCTGACCGGAGACCGTCCATTCGTCGCCGTCGCGCACCGCCCGGGTGCCGAGCGAGGCCATGTCGGAACCGGCAGTCGGTTCGGAGAACAGCTGGCACCACGGGGTCGAGCCATCGACGATGCCGGGAAGGTAGCGCTGCTGCTGTTCGGCCGACCCCATCGTGAGCAGGGTTGGCGCGACGAGGAACGTCGCCACACCGTTCGGCGGACCGTACGCCCCCACCGAACGACGGGCGTTCAGGACCGCTTTCGCCTCGGCCCCGGACAGGCCACGCCCGCCGAACCCCTCAGGCCAGCGCGGGAACGCGAAACCAGAGTCGGCCAGGAGCCGCCACCACTCACCGAGTGGCCGGTCCGGACTCCAGTGGGTCGCGAACCACTCGGTCGCTTCGGTCTCGATGGTGCTCATGGACGGCGAGTGTAGGAAACGGCCGCCGTACGGGCCTAGTGATCCATCTGGGCTCGCCACTGGTGGTACGCCGCCCACACGATCAGCATCGGCGGCACGATTGCGATCGACGCGATGAGGGCGTAGACGATCGTGATGCCGGTGACGAGACCGAACTGCTGGAACGGCACGAGCGGGCTGAAGAGCAGCACGGCAAACGCCAGAGCCGTGGTGAGGGCCGAGCCGATGAGTGCGGAGCCGGTGGTGGCAAGCGTGTTGGTCGTGGCGTCGATGAGCGACTTGCCGCCGTCGAGCTCCTCGGTGAAGCGATGGATGATGTGGATCGTGTAGTCCACGCCGATGCCGATCGAGAGGGCGGTGATCAGCGCGGTGACGACGTTGTAGGGGATGCCCAGCAACGTCATGGTGCCGAGCACCCACATCAGCACGAGCAGGATCGGCAGGACTGCGATCACGGCGAGCATCGGCCGGAACTCGGTCGCCCAGAAGAAGATCATCAACACGATGAGGGCGGCGACGATCGTGATCGCGATCGACACGCTTTGACCGTCGGTCATCGCCCCGGTGACCTCGAGAGCGATGATCTCGCCCGACACCTCGACCACCTGGCTGCGGTCGCCGTACCACAGGCCCTCGATGTCGTCGACGAGTGCCTGAGTGCGGTCCTGATCGCCCGTGAGCGCACTGAACTGCATGATCGTCAAGTCCTCGCTGTCGGCGTTGTTGACGGCGACCTGGTCGAAGGCGACTGGGTCGAGTTCAGCGAGCCGATCGAGCAGCGCCTGAACGGCATCAGCGTTGACGGTGAGGCCCTCGTCGACATCGTCGAGCATCGTCAGCAGCTGCGGGTCGTACTTGTCGTCCGGTTCGCCGCTGTCGGTCAGCCAGTCGTCGAACAGGGTGCCGAGCGAGAGGGTGATGTCGGTGGCGGCCCCGGTCGGGCGGGTCAGCTCGTCGCGGAACGACTCGGTGATGGTCAAGATGTTGCGGAGCGTGCGGTCGTCGGTGAGCTCGGCTTCGACGAGCACGGTGACGATCTCGGTCTGACCGCCGAGTGCTTCTTCGAGCGCCTCGATGTCCTCGATGGATTCACCGTCGCCCGGTAGAAAGTCGTTGGAGTTGAACTCAGTGCTGATCTCGGTCGCGGCGCCGGTGAGGATGATCGTGATTACACCGGCGACGGCGAGGACCGGCATTGGCTTGGTTGCCACGAATCGGCCCGCACGCTCGACGACCGTTCCCGCGCCGGGGATCGAGTCTCCGGTGAGGCGGGCTTCGCCAAGGGTGCCCTTCGCTTCCTTGCGTTCATCGAAGATGGTGCGGGCGGCCGGCAGCAGCACGAGCATCGTCAAGAGGCCGAAGAACACACCGAAGGCGGCGACGATGCCGAAGTCGCCATTGGCCGGGATGCTCGACGTGAGGTTGGTGAGGAAACTGATGATCGTCGTGCCGCCGGCGAGTCCGAGCGGCAAGGCAACGCCGCCGAGCGCATGGCGGGCGGCCTCGCGTGCCGGCTTTCCGTCGTGACGCATCTCGCGGTAGTGCGACACGGTCTGGATCGAGTAGTCCACGACGAGACCGATCAACATGATCGGCACCATCGTGGTGAGGCTGGTCGGTGGGCCGATGAGCCCGATGCCGTCGGGGCCGGCCAGGCCTTGGAAGCCGAGGGTGCCGACGACCGTGATCCCGAGACCGACGAGCGACAGCGCCACGTCAGAACCGGTGCGGAAGAAGACGAAGAGGAGCACTGCGATGACGAGGAGAGAGATCATCATCAGGGTCGACATCGACGAGTCCGTCGATTCCGCTGACTCGTCGTTGATGGTTGCGGAGGAAAGCGAGCGAACGTCGAGCGGACCATCGACGGCCGCCACGACCTCGGCGAGCCGCAGCTCGGCGGCTTCGAGGGCGTCGGCGTCGTCGAGCTGACGGAGCTTGATGCTCGAGATGGCGAGCGGTTGCCCCTCGGCTTCGCCGCTGAGCGGCCCGATGACGGCGGCAAGCTGGGGCTGCTCGGCGGCCTGGTCGATCTGGGCTTGCGGGACCGCCGCCAGATCGTCGACCCCGAGGGCCTGCGTGAACGCACCGGCGATCGACACAACCGGGTCAACGATCGCAAGTCGCTCGCTGATCTCCGGTTCGCCGAGCGCCGACTGCACAACAGCATCCATCTGGGCCAGGCCCTCGGGGGTCAGGAACTCGCCCCGGTGGAGGATGTTCACGTTCGTGAGCCCGGCCGAGTCGGGAAACGCGTCGCTCAGCGTGGTACTCGCCTGGGCGACATCGCTGTCGTCAGGAAGGAAGGCGTCGTTGCCCGCCTGCGGAACCATGAGCGTGCTGCCGTAGACGAACAGCGCCGTGAGTGCGGCCAGTACCGCAAGCGCGACCTTCGGATGGTTGGTGACCAACCCCGCCTGCTTCGTAAACGCTCCACTCATGCCAACATCCTTCAGCTTTCTGCCAGTCCAACTGGCACTTCAATCTGGCAGTCTAAGTGACAAAACCACTACGGTGAAGGGCTGTGACCGATTTCGCCTGTGAGGGAGCGGCCGCCCCATGACGTACACGCTCTACGGCGCACCGGCGTCGCTCTACACCGGCAAGGCGCGCGCCTACCTACGCCGCCAGGGCATCGACTTCGTCGAGGTCTCACCCGGGAGTGAGCGGTATCTGCACGAGATCGTTCCCCAGATCGGACGGTGGATCATCCCCGTGATGGAGACGCCGAGCGGCGAGATCATCCAGGACGGAGCTGACATCATCGACCACTTCGAGAAGGGTCCCGGGCACGCGCTTCGTGCGTTCGACAGCTATCCGACGGATCCGACTCTGCTCGCGATCGCCCACGTCTTCGAGGTCTTCGGCGGCGAAGGTCTCCTACGGCCGGCGATGCACTACCGCTGGAACTTCGACGAGGAACACCTCGACTTTCTCGCGGCCGAATTCGCCCTGCTCTCGCCGCCGACCAGCGACGAGGAAAAGGCCAAGGAGCGCTTCCTTCACGGCAGTGGCCGGATGCGCAACGCGGCGCGCACCTTTGGTGTCACCGACGACAGCACCGAGACGATCGAGTCATCGTTCGAAGAGTTCCTCGACCTGTTCTCCGCCCACCTGCGCAACCACCCCTACCTCCTCGGCGGTCATCCAACGATCGGCGACTTCGGGCTGATCGCCGCGATGTGGGCCCACCTCTACCGAGACCCGGTGCCGACCATGCTCATCAAGCGTCGGGCGCCACGGGTCGGACGCTGGGTCGAGCGCATGATCACCACCGAGCCCTACCTCCACGAGTACGGCGACCACCCCGGTGCGCTGATCGATGGCGGCGCGATCCCCGAGACGCTGCTCGCCCTCATGCGCTACGTCGCCGAGGAGTACTTGCCCGAGCTGACCGCTCACGTCGAGGCGGCCAACGATCACCTCACAGCCAACCCAGACGTTGCGGCCGGAACCAACGGGCTCACCGACCCGGGCGCCCGCGGTTTGAAAGACGGCAGAGGTTTCGAAGGTCGCGGCGTCGCAACGTTCGCATGGCGAGGCATGTCGCTCACGACCGGCGTCATGCCCTACCGCTTCTGGCTCATGCAACGCCTGCACGACGATCTCGCCACCGCCTCGCCCGAACAGCAGGCGCAGGTGCGGACCGTGTTCCGGGCCGGAGACCTCGAACCATGGCTCGACCTACGCACGACCCGACGAGTCGAACGAGTCGACCATCTCGAAGTCTGGGGACCAGAGGTCGACTGATGGTCCTGATCGCAAGACTTCTCGGGCGCCGCGGCGAGATCAACGAGCGCTATGCGCGTTGGGCCCGCCCCCACGATCCCGCCGACTATGTGCGCCCGAAGCTCGACGGTTCCGGAATGGTCGCCGCTGACGTGCCCATGGATCGGACAGCACCGGACGCATCGTGGGAGGTGTGGCCCGAGCGGTCCCTCGACGCGACCCGAGAGCCGCTGGCCACTGGCGTTCCCGATCTTCGTGGCGTCTGGGAGTGCTACGACGGCCCGATGACCGGCCACGTCGAACGCATCGAACAGGCCGGCAACCGCATCACGATCACGACCGGTGGGCTCGTTCACGACATGATCTGTGACGGCACACTCGAGCACGGCGTGGACGACATCGCCGGTATCGGCGGCCGCCGGATCCGGGTTGCGGCGACATTCGAAGCCGGCGTGCACAAACTTCGTCCGTTCGGCAAGCGGGTCGTGGCGGTGACTCGTCGACTCGACCCTGACGATCCCGGCGGTGACGAGCTCCTGTGGCGCTACGGCCTCTTCACCAACCGGCTTCGGCGGTTGACCGAACCACCCCTCGACCACCCCGCAACTCGAGCCGCCGCGCACGCCGCCGGCACCCTCCCGGACGGAGATGACTGACCGTCGGCTTCAGTCGCCGCAACGGCGACCACATCACACCCAGCTGATGCGACGACGCATCTCCGAGAGGTGCATGGCGCGGGCAGTAGCGTCGGGGCCGTGCTCTCGATCCATCCGCTTTCCGCCGACACCGCGGCCCGTCTGACCGCCGCATCACTCGATCCTCACGCGATTGCGTCGCTCATCGAAACTGCGCTCGTCGAAGATCTCGCCGACGGTGTCGACGTCACCTCCGCCGCGACGATTCCGGAAGGCCAGCGCTGCGTCGTCACCTTCGGTGCGCGCGATGCAGGCGTCGTCGCCGGGCTGCCGGTCGCAGTTGGCGTGATCGACATGGTGTGCGGCGACGACACAACCGTGGAATACCTCGCCACCGATGGCGATCGGGTCGAGCGCGGCATGCCGGTCGCCCGGGTGGCAGCACCGACTCGCGCGATGCTGACCGCTGAGCGGACGGCGTTGAACCTGCTGTGCCACCTGTCGGGGATCGCCACCCTCACCCGTCGCTGGGCTGACCAACTCGACGACACGTCGGCCAAGGTTCGCGACACCCGCAAGACGCTGCCCGGGCTGCGAGCCCTCCAGAAGTATGCGGTGCGCTGCGGCGGTGGGAGCAACCATCGCATGGGCCTGTTCGACATGGCGCTGGTGAAGGACAACCATGTCGCCGCGGCCGGGGGAATCGCCGAGGCCTATGCCGCCGTCATCGACCTCGAAGACACCATGCCGGTCGAGATCGAAGTCGACGATCTGGCGTCGTTGCGGATCGCGATCGAGGCCGGAGCCGACGAGGTGCTGATCGACAACTTCTCGACCGACGACATGCGGGCCGCGGTGGCGGTGCGCGACGAGATGAACCCGGCGGTACTGCTCGAGGCGAGCGGCGGACTCACCCTCGAATCGGCGGCGGCGGTCGCAGCGACCGGGGTCGACTACATCGCCGTCGGCGAACTGACCCATTCGGTGCGGGTGCTCGATCTCGGACTCGACTGGGAGACCATCGACGACTGATCGACTTCAGATCGCGAGCGTCGTCGAGCGGTTGGCGATCGAGCGCGCGAGGCCGAGCGCAGCCATCGCCGAGCTCTTCGGGTTGTCGGCGAGTGGCGCGTTGTCGATGCGAATGTCGAGCGAACCGAACGCGCCGGAGGCTCGCAACTCGTGTCGGTTGGTCGCAGCGGCAGGATCGGCGACCAGCACGACACGAGTGGCATCGGGGCCGAGACCAGCAAGCGCAGTCGTCATTGCGACGTTGGCGTTCTTCGGGAACCGGTCGGCCGTCTCGGCCGCGGATGCATCGAGCAACACGGTCGGCTCGCTGAGCCCGTCGAGCGCACCGTCGACATCAGCGGGCGTATCCCGCCATGCGGCCGGGGGTTTGACGATGCGGTGTTCGACCGAATCGAGGCCGAGGAGTCGAGCCGCGGCGAGCGCATCGACCCCGGCGAGCGCGCCCGGTTGGATCTGGATGGCGCGGCCCGATGCCGCCGCGACCGAACGCAGCTCAGCGAGCAGCGCACGATCGGCGAAGGCCGACACCGACGACACGATCAGGTCGCTGCCGCCGGCGAGCGCCGCTCGGCCCCACGGCGCGACGCTCGTTCGTCCCGCCGCCTCCGCCACGACGGTCGGCGCGAGCGCGGCCAGCTCGGAGGGGTCGCCGATGAGACGAGCCGTATCGGGCACGCCGTCGCGAGCGATGCTCGGTGTCGTGACCGCGACCCCGACGATCTCGACCTCGGGATGATGCGTCGCCAACAGCCTTCCGGCGGTGCGACCGATTGCACCCCAGCCAACCATCGCGACTCGGGTCGCCGACGCCATCCTCAGACTTCGAGCCCGCAGGCTTCGAACGCGGCCCGAGTCTCGGCCTTCTCGTCGTCGGTGAGTTCGAGGAGTGGTGCACGAACCCGCCCGCCAACCTGGCCGAGCAGTTCCTGCCAGTACTTCTGGTGCGAGTGCGGCTTCTCGGCGGGACGGGTGCCCATCAGCGCCTCACGCACCGGGTCGAGCGACGCACTGATGGCACGGGCGTCGTCGTAGCGGCCAGCGAACGCCGCCTCGGTGTACTCGTGCATCCGTCGATCGTTCGTCGTCTGGATGAGGTAGGGCGGCGACGAGCACAGGTACAGCTTCCAGTCGAGCTCGATGATGTTGTCGAGCCACTCCGGTTCCGACGCCGTCGAGACATGGATGCGATCCGATGCCAACCCCGACAGCTGGGCGTACATCTCACGCGGCACCGAGTATTTGATGGCGACCACATTGTCGAGATCGGCGAGCCGATTGCAGAGCTCGGGCGACATCAGATAGCCGCTGTCGGGATGGCTCCACAGGGCGATGCCGATGTCGACCGCTTCGGAAACCGTGCGGTAGTAACCCATCAGCGTCTCATCCTGGGCCTTGGTGAAGTGCAGCGCAGGTGCGTGAACGACGATGTAATCGGCGCCGCATTCCTGGGCATGGCGAGCGAGATCGAGTACCACGTCGAGGTTCTGATCAGAGCACGACATGATCGTCTGGGCTCGGTCGCCGCACGCCTCGACGGCGAGTTCGAAGCTGCGCTTGCGTTCCTCGATGGTCATCGAGAAGAACTCGCCCTGTTTGCCGCTGATGAACAGCCCCTGGATACCGAGATCATCGGTCCAGTGGCGGATGTTCTCACCGAACCCGTCCTCGTCGATCCGAAGCTGCTCGTCGAACGGCAGCAGGGCTGCCGCCCAGATGCCCCGCATGGTGTCGCGGGCGTGGTCCTTGGCGTTCTGTCGGGTGTATCTCATCGCTGGTTCCTCATGAACAGACCTCTCACACGATGTCGATGCTGTGCGACACGTTCTTCACGACCGTGTAGTGGTGAAGGCCTTCGGTGCCTCCCTCTCGGCCGTACCCGCTCGACTTCATGCCGCCGAACGGCGTCTCGGGCAGTGAGGCTTCGAGTGTGTTGATCGAGATGTTGCCCGCCTCGACCCGGTCGATCATGGCGTCGACGTAGTCGGCGCGGTTGGTGAAGCCATACGCGGCCAAGCCGTAGGGCACCGAATTGGCCTGGGCGATCGCCGTGTCGAGATCCGGCACCGAGTTCACGATCGCAACCGGCCCAAACGGTTCTTCCTGCATGATGCGGGCATGGTCGGGAACGCCCGCCAGAACGGTTGGTTCGAAGTAGTACCCGACGTCCCCGACCCGGTTTCCGCCGGTGGCGAGCGTGGCCCCGGAGGCGACGGCGTTGTCGACCAGGTCCTGCATGGCTGCGAGACGACGGGGATTGGCGAGTGGTCCCATCTCGACGTCAGGGGTCAGCCCGTCGCCGACCACGGTCGCCGCGCTCCGTTCGGTCAGGACCTCGAGGAACCGGTCATACACCTGCTCGTGGACGAAGAATCGGGTGGGTGAGGTGCACACCTGGCCGGCGTTGCGCATGGCCCGGATGGCTGAACTCAGCGCCGCTGCGTCGACGTCGGTGTCTTCGCACACGATGACCGGCGCGTGACCGCCGAGCTCCATCAGGACAGGCGTCATGTGTTGCGACGCGAGCCCGGTGAGGTGACGTCCGACCCCGGTCGAGCCGGTGAACGCAACGAGGCGAATGCGCTCGTCGGGGATCAGCACATCGGAGATGTTGCCGGGGACGCCGAAGACGAGATTGAGCACGCCGGCGGGCAGTCCCGCGTCCTCGAACGCTTTGGCGATGTGCATGGCGCCGGCGGGCGTCTCCTCGGCGGCTTTCAGGATGATCGAGCAGCCCGATGCCAACGCACCGGCGACCTTGCGAGCCGGTTGACTCATCGGGAAGTTCCACGGCGAGAACGCAGCGACGGGGCCGATCGGCTGGTGGTGCACGACGTACTTCACGCCCGGCGCGGACGGGATCACTCGCCCATACGTGCGGGTTGCTTCGCCGGCATCCCACTCGAAGAACTCAGCCCCGCGAACCACTTCCAAGCGGGCCTGTTCGAATGGCTTACCGTGCTCGAGCGTGATCGAGTACGCGATCTCGTCTTGGCGTTCGCGCATGAGCGCGGCCGCCTCACGAATCAGGTCGGCGCGGTCACGCGGTGGCGTCGCCCGCCAGGAGACGAACCCCGTCGCCGCCGCCGCGAGTGCGTCATCGAGATCTGCGGCGGTTGCGATCGGCAACCGGCCGATCTCCGCCTCGGTCGACGGGTTGACGACCGGCAGGGTCTCGTCGGCGGTGCGCCATTCGCCGCCGATGTACAGCCGCAGGTCGGGGTAGGAAAACGGAGGGGTCGACATGAGTCCTCAGAACGCGGTGCGAATCGCCCACAGATCGGGGAACGCAGGACGGAACAGGGTGGTCGCGAGGTAGGCGGCACCATCGGAACCACCGGTGCCCGCCTTCGTGCCGATGGTTCGCCGGACCATCATCACGTGGCGGTAGCGCCACTCGAGAAGCCCTTCATCGAGATCGGTGAGGGTCTCGCACAGGTTCGCGAACCCTTCGTCGGCGTAGGCCTCGACGATGGCCGCTTGCAGGATCGGGTCTTCGGCGAGCGGTTCCGTGACGTCACGCGTGAGAGCCGCCTCGCCAACGTCGAAGCCAGCCCGGTCAAGCACACCGACGAAGGCATCCCACAGGGTGGGCGCGGCGTGGCGGGTATCGAGCCGAGCGGCGTCGTCATCGCTGAACCAGTCGATCTGGACTCGGTCCTTCACGCCGAGCAAGAACTCCAGCTCCCGGAACTGCGCCGACTGAAACCCGCTGGCGTTGGCGAGGAAGTCGCGGAAACTGGCGAACTCAGCGGGGGTCATCGTTTCCAGCACATCGACCTGGCCCACCAGCGTCTTCAAGATCTTGAGCACCCGTTTGAGGTGATGGCGGGCCGCGGAGAGTTGATCGGTCGCCATCTGTTCGACGATCGCATCGAGCTCGTGGAGGAGCTGCTTGAACCACAGCTCGTAGACCTGATGGATGATGATGAAAAGGGTTTCGTCGTGCTCTGGCTCGCCCGTCGAGGCGTCGATTGAACGGCACTCCTGCAAGGAGAGCAGCTCCGGCACCTTCAGATAACTGCCGTAGGTGAGGTCGTCGGGTGCGGTCATGAGATCGACAACGCCTCGGGGTCTGCGAGGGGGTCGAGCGCTGGCAGTTCTGGGAGGGCCTTGATCTCGGCGTCGACATCGAACTCGGGATCGGCGAGTGCATCCGAGATGATCTCCGCTTGCCGTTGGGCCCGGGCTCGAGCCTCTGCGTACGGCATGGTCGAGAACATCACCATGTTGTACCGAGGGCTCATGTGATCGGGGTGCCGCTGCTCGAGATCGAGGGCCAGCGTCCGCCGGGCGACATAGTCGGGGTCGATGACACCGGAGCGCATCTCGAGATAGTTGTCGAGGGCCATGGCGGCAATGGCATCGCCGTCGGGCTTGCGTTCGGCTTCGTACGCTGCGAACGCGGCCGCGAGGTCGTCGGGCGACGCACGGAGGTGACGGTCGAGCGCCCGAACCGATTCCATTGCTGCATTCATCCCTTGCCCGTGGAAGGGAACGATGGCGTGCGCCGCATCGCCGACGATGACCGCCTGGTCGGCGTGGCTCCAACCGGTTGCCCGAAGGGTGCCGAGCCGGCCGGTGGGGTTGTCGAAGAACTGATCGACCAGGTCGGGGACCATCCTTGCGAACTCGGCGAAGTGCTCATCGAAGAACGCCTCGACCGTCTCCGTCGTCGTGAGGTCGGCGAAGGTTGCAGTCGGAGCGAACAGGGTGATGGTGAAGTCGCCCTCGGGGTTGGCCAGGGCGATCAGCATGAACTCGCCCCGCGGCCAGATGTGGAGCGCGTTCGGATCGATGAGGAAGCTGCCATCGGAACCCGCAGGAAGCGTGAGCTCTTTGTAGTCGTGGTCGAGCCATTCGGTCTCGTACCTGCCGGAGCCGGCGTCGGCGATCGCCCCGCGAACCTTCGACCCGGCGCCGTCGGCGCCGAACACGACGCCGAACGGTTCGGTGCGTCCATCCGTAAACCGAAGCCGTGATGCGTCGAAGTCGACGGACTCGAGGCCGACGTCGAATTCGATTGTCACGTGGCCGGTCGCTTCTGCCGCATCGAGCAGGATCGCGTTGAGGTCGGATCGGGAGACGGAGTGAATGACCTCGTGAGGCTTGGAGCCATAGGGCTGCAGGTCAGGGGAGGGGTCGTCGGCGGCGTGCACCATTCGGCCTCGCATGGGGATCGTGATCGCGTCGACGGCGTCGACGACCCCGACATCGACGAGCGGCACGATGCCTCGCGTCGCCAGCGCGAGGTTGATCGAGCGGCCGGCGTCGATGTCGACTCGGCGAAGGTCGGGCCGGCTCTCGTACACCGTCACGTCGTGGCCCTGCCGGGCGAGATAGATCGACAGCAGCGCGCCGGCTTGGCCGGCACCGATTACGACCACTGGACCGTTCATGCGACCACCTCGTCAAGAACCTGCACGAAACGTTCGATGTCGGCGAACGAGTTGTAGAGGGGAACCGGTGCCGCCCGGATGACGTCGGGTTCGCGCCAGTCGCACCGCACCTGAGCGGCTTCGAGTGCCTCGAAGACGTCGCGCCCGTTGCCGGCGACGACCCGAAGCGCGAACTGACAGCCGCGCTCGGCCAGGGCCGTCGGCGTGAGATTTTCGACCCGGCCGGCGAGGACCTCATCGAGTCGACGATCGAGGTAAGCGATCTGTTTTTCGCTCTTGGCCCGCAGCGCCACGATGCCGCCGGCATTGTCGATGATGTCGAGCGAAGCCCGAAGCGACGCCAGCGGGAGGACGGGAGCGTTCGACAACTGCCACGACTCCACGGTGGGAATCGGGTCGAAGTCGGTCGCCATCTCGAAGCGGGTCGACGCGTTGGTGCCCCACCATCCGACGAGTTTCGGGAGGGATTGATCGTCGACATGGCGGCGATGAACGAACGCGCCGGCAACTCCCCCCGGGCCACTGTTGAGGTACTTGTAGGTGCACCAGGCGGCGAAATCGACATCCCAGCTCGACAGGTCGAGCTCGACGTTGCCGACCGCGTGGGCAAGGTCGAACCCGACGATGGCTCCGGCGGCGTGGCCGGCTCCGACGATGTCGGCCATCGGCATCACCTGCCCGGTGTAGTACTGCACCCCGGGCCACAGCACGACGGCGAGCTCGTCGCCCAGCGCTGCGATCGTGGCCAGGATGTCTTCGCGCCGGAGGGTCTCCTCGCCCGGTCGCGGGTCGAGGATGACGAGTGAACTCGCGGGATCGAACCCTCGTTGGCGGATCTGCGATTCGACCGCGAAGTGATCGGAGGGAAAGGCATGTCCTTCGATCAGGATTTTGTGGCGTTGCGGAGTCGGCCGGTAGAAGCTGACCAGCAACAGATGAAGATTGACGGTGAGGCCGTTCATCGCCACGACTTCGCTGGCGTCGGCACCGACGAGCGACGCGAGCTGGTCGGTGACCAGTGCGTGATAGTCCTTCCAGCCGAGCCGGCCCGTGAAGTGACCCTCGACGCCGAGGTCGGACCACCGGTCGAACTCGACATTGACGTAGTCCCGCGCTCGGCTCGGCAGCGCGCCGAGCGAGTTGCCGACGAGGTACACCCCGTCGGGCACTTCGAATTCATGCCGGAACTCGGCGAGCGGGTCAGCAGCGTCGAGTTCGGCCGCGGTGGCGAGAAGGGGGTCGATCACAGCCGACCGGCCTTGCCCGGATGAATGGCGGCGCATGTCGGGCAGGTGCGCGCCTTGAGGTCGTTTTCGAACGCGGCGAAGAGCGGTGGAAGGTCTTCGTCGATGCGCTGCACCTGCAGCTCAACACGGTGCACGACGTCGTGGCATTCGAAGCACATCCACTCGAAGGCATCGAGCTCGCCCTCTGGGCGTTGATACTCGACGACGAGACCGACCGAGTCCGGGTCGGGGCGTTGCGGCGAGTGCCGGAGGTTTGGTGGAAGCAGGTAGATCTCGCCTTCGCGGATCGGCATCGGAAACGCTTCCACGCCGTGGTCGGGCCAGATCCACAGGATCATGTCGCCCTTGATTTGGTAGAAGAACTCTTCGCGCGGGTCGATGTGGAAGTCGTTCCGTTCGTTGCCGCCACCGACGACCATGATGATCATGTCGGCGTCGCGGAACACCTGCTTGTTGGCGACAGGCGGCCGGAGCTCATCTCGGTGTTCGTCGATCCATCGTTGAAAGTTGAAGGGTCGACGGGCGACCGGGTCAGCAGGGTCCCATTCGGGCGTGGCTGGTGCGTCGGCGGGCTCGATCATGCGGCCACTCCTTCGAGAGAGACGATGAGGCGGCGAAGCCGACCAATCAGCTCACCGAGCTCGTCGAGGCCTTCGAGTGCGGTCGCTTCACGTCGTCGTGCCTCGTCGATCAGGCGACGGGTCAGGGTGGAGCCGTCAACCGTGATGGCGACGATCCGCTGCCGCCGGTCGGTCGCACCGGCGGTGCGGGTGACGAGACCGCGGGCTTCCAAGCGGCGCACTGCGTGGGTGACGGTGGGTTGGGGGCTGAGCGCCGCGTTGGTGAGGTCGAGCACCGACAGCGGCCCGAGTTCTTCCAGCACGGCCAGGACCCGCCACTCCGAGCGGGCCACACCTGACTCGGCCAGCACCTCGTAGAAGGCGCTGGAGAGGGTCTGGTCGGCACGCCGAAGCAAATAGGGGAGATAGTCGTCGAGGAATCCGGAGCCCTGCGCCACGCTCGCAAAGTACATTCACATGAATGCATTGGCAAGTCGGCTGACCGCGGCGAGTTGGCCACTGGCCTACCCTGCGAGCATGGCAACCCGCATGTACGACTTCGGCCGATCCCCCGCCAGACGGGACTACACGGTCAAGGATCTCCAGAACCTCAAGGGCACCGGCACCCAGCTCTCGATGAGCAACCCCGCCAACGAAGCCGAGCTCCGAGCGTGCCTGGACGCCGAGATCGACCTGCTCGTCGTGTGGGCCGAACAGCTCGAAGACTGCCGTCGAATCGCGCCCACCCAATTCATGGGCGTCGGTTCGACGTGGGCCGAGTTCGGCACGTCGGATGAGATCCTCGCCCACGCCGTCGAAATGATGGGTCGCGGCGGCGACATGTACTACACGATCCGTTCCTACGAGGTGATCGAAAAACTCGCGAACGAGGGCATCCCGGTGCAATCCCACATCGGCCTCATCCCCACCTTCAGCCATCACGCTGGCGGGTTGCGGGCGTACGGCCGAACGGCGGATGAAGCGATGGAGATCTGGCAGACGATGCGTCGCCTCGAAGACGCCGGCTGCTTCGCCGTCGAAGTCGAGTGCATCGCGGAGGAGTTCCTCACCGCCGTCAATGACAAGACCTCGCTCGTCACGTTCTCGCTCGGGTCTGGCCGAGGTGGTGACGCCGTGTTCTCCTTTGTCGCCGACGCCTGCGGCGAGCCATCAGAGGAAGCCAACCCGCCGAAGCACGCCCACGCATTCGGTGACGTCGGACGGCTTCACCAGCAGATTCACGAGGAGCGGGTCGCTGCGCTCAGCGAGTTCCATCGCGAGACCCGAGCCAACTCGTTCCCGTACGACTCGAACAACATCACCATGATCGAGGGCGAACACGAGACATTCCTCGAGCGCCTCGACGCCGCGACGTGAGCGGCCTCAGAACACGATCACGCCCCGGCCGGTGCTACCGGACAGCATCGCCGCGCACGCCTCGTTGATCTCCTCGAGCGCATACCGCTGGGTCACCAACCGGTCGAGTGGTAGCTGGCCCTCGAGGTAGTGCTCGGCGTACTCGACGAAGTCGCGAGCGGTGTCAGCCGACCCGAAGATCGAACCGGTCAGCACCTTCTCCTGGCGGATGAACTCCGCCGCCTCCACGGCAAAACTCGTCCCGCCGGCCGGGATGCCGACGAGCACGGCAGTGCCGGCCGGAGCAAGACAGTCGAGCAGGACGGCCTCGATCGGAGCAAGGCCAACCGCATCAAAGACATGGTCGACCCCTCGACCGCCGGTCGCCCGTCGAATCTCGGCGACCGCCCGGTCGAGATCATCGGTGATGATCACCTCGGTCGCCCCGAACCCGCGACACATCGCGTCCTTCTCCGGGTTGCGGTCGACGACGATGATCTCACGAGCGCCGGCCAGAACGGCACCCATCACGGTGGAGATTCCAACCCCGCCACCCCCAAAGACTGCGACCGTCTGACCCGGGCGCACCTTGGCCTTGTTGCGTACCGCTCCGACGCCAGTCGTCACACCGCACCCGATCAGGGCCGAGATCTCGAAGGGCACGTCGGGCATGCGCACACAACTGACCGCCGGGACGACCGAATGGGAGGCCCATGTCGAGATTGCCGCCAGATGAAAGACCGGCTCGCCCGCGAGATCCGCCATTCGCCGGGTGCCATCGGGCATCAACCCCGCCCAGAGATTCGGCAGGTAGGTCTGGCACAGGTTCGGCAACCCGCCATGGCACTCCAGACAGGCGCCGCACGCGGGAATCCAGCTCAACGCGACATGATCCCCAACGGCCAGGTCGGGTACACCCGGGCCGAGTTCCCGAACGATCCCGGAACCCTCATGGCCCAAAACGGCGGGGAGATCGATCGCCGAGTCGCCAGTGACGCAATGCCAGTCACTGTGGCAAACACCCGATGCCCTCATCTCGATCAGCACCTCGCCGGTCTGCGGCGGCGCGAGCTCAAGAGTCTCAACCGAGAGCGGTGCGTTTCGGGAGCGAAGGACGGCGGCCTCGATCTGCACGGCCGACGAGTGTAGGAGACAGGCAGGCATCCGACGTGAGATCAGTCTCGCTACTGTTCAACTGATGGATCTCGGGCCGCTGCCTCCGCTCAATCAGCTGCGGGTGTTCGAGGCGGCCGCCCGGTTGCTCTCGTTCACCCAGGCCGGCCGCGAACTCCACCTCACCCAGTCCGCGGTGAGCCAGCAGATCAAAGGCCTCGAGACGCATCTGGGCCGGCCGCTCTTTGTCCGCCGT
>JBCCYT010000006.1:0-60593 GCA_039188975.1 Actinomycetota bacterium | reverse complement strand
TCGGCGTAGCCGATGCTGTCGGGTGGGGTGTCGGCATCGCCGGTGCTGTCCGCCATGTCGTCAGTCACGGTCGTCGATCGTACTGCTGATCGTGCCGTCGGCGACCTGGGTGGTGACGGTCTCGCCCTCAGCAACGTCGTCGACCGAGCGGATGACGCGGCCATCGGGACGACGAGTGATCGACCAGCCGCGGGCGAGGGCGACGGCGGGGTCGAGGGCGTTGGTGCGGGCGGCCGCGGTGTCGAGTCGCAGTTCGGCGGCCCGCAGGCCGTGGCGGGTCGCGAGTTCGAGCCGATCGACGGCCCGGTCCAGCGCGGCGAACGCGGCGGTTTCGGCTCGGCCGGCGCTGCGCCGAAGCCGGATCGAGCCCGCGCTGAGACGCTCGTCGGCGCGGGCTGTGGCTCGAGTGGCATTTCGCGCAATGTCTCGGCGGGCATGGGCGACCCGTTGATCGGCACGTTCGACCGCCCTGCGGCTTCGGTGCACCACCTCGCGTTCGTTTGCCGCGAGCCGATCGAGCCATGCGTTGACGGCGGCGACGACCGCCTGCGCAGCTGCGGTTGGCGTGGTGTGGGCGGTGTGGGCGACCTCGTCGGCGACCGATCGGTCGATGTCGTGCCCGACGCCGGTGTACACGGGAACGGACGCCTCGGTGATCGCATGCGCCACCACCGCGTGGTCGAAGACGGCAAGATCGGTTTTGGAGCCGCCGCCTCGCACGAGAAGGACGAGATCGACGCGTGCGTCGGTCGCGGCCCGAATCGCCGCAGCGATCGGAATCTCTGCGCCCGCCCCCTGCACTGGCGTGTCGATTTCGACAAGGGTGAACGCTCGCTCGCTGCGCTCGAACACGGTCGTGACGTCGGCGTGCGCCGCCGAGCCGATCGAGGTGACCACCCCGATGCGCAACGGCACCGCCGGGAGCGGTCGGGTGGCGTTGGCTCGCAGCCGCCCTGACTCCGACAGCTCACGGAGCAACGCTTCTCGTTCGGCGGCCAGCACGCCGAGTGTGTAGGTCGGATCGATCGCCGACATACGGAGCTGGATCTTGCCGGTCGGCGGGTAGTAGTCGACCATCCCTTGGATGCGGATACGGACGCCATCGGTCATGCGGATCGGGTCGCCGTGGCGTTTCAACAACCGGTTGACCCGGTCGCGGTTGTCGCGGAACAGCACGACCGGAACGGTTGCGAGCGGTGCCGCGCCGGAGGTTTCGGCCGGTTCGATCAGGTCGAAGTACACGTGCCCGTTGCGGCTTCGGCTGATGCCTTGGATCTCGCCTTCGACCCAGACGCCGTACGGCATCGACTGTTCGAGCGCGGCGCGGATGACGATCCCGAGTTCGGAGACGGTGAGCGTCTGGTCGGACACGAAACCGACCGTAGCCGGGCGCGCTGACATCGAGTGGGCTGGGGCGTCAGCGGGCGACCGTCCAGGACACGGAGAGGGGTTGTTCTTCGAGGGGCAGTGACCCGGCCTCGGCCTCCACGGCGACCCGGACCTCCTCGGTTGGCTGATCCCATGTCTCGATCGACATGGCGGGACCGCTGCGTCGCCACGCGCCAGCGATACGGCCGCCGACCAGCAGCGCGCCCGGCCACACCCGCGGCGTCCACAGACGTTCTCGGCGGTGAGCTTCGGGAAGGAGGATGGTGCGTTGCTCGCCGGTCCACAGGGTGACCGGATCGCCGCTCGGAAGGAAGCGAATGCTTGCCTCGGGGCGCTCGGCGGAACGAAGCAACGCTTCGTCGGAAGCGAGCAGCAGCGCAGATCCGAGCGGGGTTGTGACGTGAATGGTCTCGTCATCGAGCTCGGCAAGTGTCCGCCGGGCATGGGTCTTGTTGACCCCTGCCCACGATGAAAAGTCGTCCGCCGTCGCGGGTCCATAGGCGTGAAGAAAGCGGCGACCGAGTTCGCAGCGCGCCTCCATCCAATCGATGGCGGGTGGGGAGAGGAGGCTGATCAGCGGTTTCCCGGAGCCTGCCCAGTGCAGCCGGATCGTTCCGAGCAATGCGGCGTAGCGCAACCCGTCGTGATGGATACCGAGGTCGGCGGCGACGTCGCGGTAGCGGCGAGGGGTTTCGTCGAGGACATCGGAGAGTCGGGCGGCGACGGTGTCGGCGGTGGTGCGCCGCGTGCCGGATTCGGGGTAGCGGCCGAGCGTGAAGACACCCACATCGTTGGCAGCGACGACATAGGCAGAGAAGCCCGGCCCCCACACCTGTATGAGGGTTGGGTCGTCGAGCACGCAGGGATCGACGCCGCGGACGCGAGCGTGAAGCGACAGCACGGCGGCTCGCGGCATCGAGTCCTGGAGGCCGGCAGCTGCCGCCACCTGAAGGCTCGGCGCCGAGTTGGCGGCGCGTTGGCGAAGCCCGTTCGCGCGCAGTCGGAAGTCGATGATCTGCTCGGCGTCGACCGAGAGCACCGTCATGCCGGCTTGTGGGCCAGGATCGAGAACTGCAAAGGCACCAGTCGACGTTGCGCCTCGGGCAGCACATACCGCTCACCGTCGACCGATTCCATGAATGAAAAGAACGGCCAGTCGAGATGGTCGAGTTCGCGGAGTTCGTCGACGACGAGCCCGGCGTTGATGAGTGCCATGACGATCGACGAGATCGGATGGATCCACTCATACATCACGTCGTTCTCGATCGTGGCCGAACCGGCGTAGCTGGTGGCGTCCTCCCAGCGCAGCGGCTGTCCGTCGTGGAAGTAGGGGTGGGTGATCACAAGGTCGCGGTCGTCTCGCTCGTCGTCGAGTGAGTAGAGGGCCGGATGTCCGTCACGGATGTAGAACTGGCCGCCAGGTTTCACGAACCCCGCCATGACTCGGCCCCATTCGGCGATGTCGGGCAGCCAGTTGATGGCCCCGACGCTCGTGTAGACGCAGTCGAACTCGTGGTCGATGTGGTTCGGCGCGTCGTAGAGCTCGGTTTCGACGAACGTGGCGTCGATGCCCATCTTCGCGGCGGTGTCTCGGGCCGACGCAAGCGCGTCCGGCGAGAAGTCCAGCCCGGTCACCGTCGCACCGAGTCGAGCCCACGAGAGGGTGTCTGTCGCGATGTGGCACTGACTGTGCAACAGGTTCTTCCCGGTCACGTCGCCGAAGACGTCTTGGTCGAAGCGAACGACGTCGGTGATGCGATCAGGGTCGGCGATGAGGCCGGCGATGTCGTACCCGTCGGGCGCGGTGTGGCCGATGACCCGTTCGTTCCAGTTGGCGAGGTTGGCGGCGCGGTACTCGTCGATCGGCATCTCGGCAGTCTCGCGCTGTCAGATGCTGAACGCTGCAGGCTGGTCAGCCGCCCATGCCGGCGATGTTGCCGGTGATCAGATAGCCCAGCTGGCGACCTTGGGCGACGAGCTCGCCCGTCGAATCCCAGAGCCGCACCGACTCGATGAGCTTGCCGTTGTGCACGTCGTCGGTCCACACGTGGCACGCCAGCCAGCCCGGGGCGGGTCGACGCCGTACATGCACCGTGAGTTCAAGGGTCGGGACCCAACCGATCGGGCCGAGCCGAGTGAAGACGGTGGGTGGGAATGCGTCGGCGAAGAACGGCAGTGCCAGCGCATCGGCGTCGGACTCGTCGCGGAAGCGGGTCCAGCCGAAGACCTCAGCGGTCTCGACCTCGGCTGGGTCGCGCTGGATCGCGGGATCGACCCGAATTTCGCAGCGGTTCATCAGCTTGATTTCGACCCCCTGGTTGAGGCCTCGCCGATCGATGCACTCCTCCGGGCCGGGCATGTCCGGCATTGGAATCGTCCACTCGGCATCGTGCTCGGTCGTGGCGTCGATGTCGCCGAACCCGACCACCATGTGGAGCCGGGTCTTGCCCTGCTGGGCGAGCTGCGCCGAGACGGTCGTCATGGTGCGGCCCGGCTTCAACACCTCGGCGGTGATCTCCGCGGTCTCGTCGCCGATGCCAGGACGAAAGAAATGCGTGGTGACCGTCAACGGGTCGGGCTGGCCCGCCAGCTCTTGTGCCGCCCGCAAGACCGGGGTCATCAGGTAGCCGCCGTTGGCGTTGGGCCCGATGCTCCACTCGTCGGAGATGTCGGCTGTCCACCGGCCGTCTCCGGCCGACTGGATCGTGGTCTCGGTTTCGAACTGCCCGGCCATGGCTCGCACGCTATCTAGGGTGACCCCATGGCCACCCCGCCCGCTTCCCTGGCTGACTGGATTGCCGAGGCGATCGGGAGCACGATCGAATCGGTCGGTGCGCCGCTGGCCGGTGCCTCCACCGCCACGATCTGGCCGATCGTGGCGAGCGGACAGCAGCTGATCGTCAAGGTGTACGACCTCGGTATCGACGGGGTTGGCGCCGACGATGTGCGGCGCGACGCGGCTGCGATGCGAGCCGCCGCAGAGGTCGGCCTCGTTGCTCCGCGTCTGCTTGCGGCAGACGATCGAGGCGACCGTCTGGGGTCTCCCGCAATCATCATGACTCGTCTTCGGGGCCACCCTCGTGCGCATGGACGTCCGGAACCAACGGCGTGGGTCGACGGGCTGGCCGACACCTTGATTGGCGTGGCTTCGGCTCGCATGCCGATCGAGCCGCTTCATCAACGACGGCCATGGTTCGCTCTGCCCGTCGCCGCACCCCTGTGGGCGTCGGATCCTGGTCCGTGGCGAGCGATGAACGAGGCCCTCGCCAATCCGATCCCCACCGGTCCGAGCGGGTTCATCCACCGTGACTTCCATCAGCTCAACGTGCTGTGGGACGGTGCCGCGCCGGTCGGATTGGTCGACTGGGTCAACGGGTGCATCGGGCCGATCGAATCCGACCTGGCCTGCGCACGAATGAACATTGCGGTTGCCGAAGATGGCGTGGACGGTTTTGCCCTCGCCGATCGCTTCCTCGGTCGATGCCGAGACGCTGGGCTCGCGTGGCATCCGCTCTGGGACCTCGAATGGCTGGCTGGCGTCGATCGGCTGGAGCCGATACTGAACGCCGCCGGGTTCGGCGCTCGGATCACGCTCGGCGGCGTTCAGCAGGTGCTCGAACGTGCGGTGATTCGTGCTCTCGCGGCGGCGGAGCGCTGGGTCGACTGAGCCGCCGGACCGACCGTCACCCTTGGTCGGCTGCCTCGATGTCCTCTCGTCGGATCCCGAGCATGAACAACACGGCGTCCAGATAGGGAACGTTGATCGATGTGTCGGCGGCGGCGGTGACCACGGGCTTGGCGTTGAACGCCACCCCCAGCCCGGCCGCTTCCAGCATGGCGAGGTCGTTGGCGCCGTCGCCGACCGCCACCGTCTGCTCGATCGGCACGCCGGCGTCGGCTGCGATCGAACCGAGCAAGGTCGCCTTGCGTTCTCGATCGACGATCTCGCCCACGACGTTGCCAGTGAACCGACCGTCGATCACCTCGAGTTCATTCGCGAACGCCGCGTCGAGCCCGAGATCGTCCCGCAACCGATCGGTGAACACCGTGAAACCTCCCGACACGACCGCCACGACATAGCCGAGCCGTTTGAGCGTGCGGAGAAACGTTGCCGCGCCAGGGGTGTAGCGGAGGTTGGCCCACGCCCGATCGACCGCCTGGACGTCGAGGCCGGTCAGTAGTTGGACTCGGGAACGCAGTGATGTCTCGAAGTCGACGTCTCCGGCCATGGCGGCGTCGGTCATCGCTTTGACCTCGGCAAGACAACCGGCCTCGGCTGCCAGGAGCTCGATCACCTCGTCCTGGATCAAGGTCGAGTCGACGTCGAGCACGACGAGTCGTTTGGCTCGCCGGCCCAGCCCCTCGCGTTGCACGGCGATGTCGACGTCGGGGAGGTCGGTTGTGGCTGTCAGCAGCGCCCGCCGAAGTGTCGGTTCGGCCGATGTGCGAACAACCAGCTCGTAACTCATCACCGGGTAACGAGAGAGGCGCACGATCCGGTCGATGTTGGCCCCCACATCGGCGATCGCTCGAGTTACGGCACCGAGCTCGGTCGGTGTGAGGTTCGGCCCCAGCACGGTCACGACCATCCCTGGCGTGGCCGGTGTCGGTGTCGTGGGAACGACGTCGAAGTCGACGTCGATGCCTTCTTCCCAACCCCAGAGCAACACATCACGAAGCAGGTCTTTGCCTTTCGGAACCTCGACGACGACGCCGAGCGCGATCTGCCCACGGATGACGATCTGTTCGACGTCTTGTACCGCGGCGCCGCACTCGGCCAACACCCCCATGAGGCCAGCGTTGATGCCGGGCTTGTCGGGGCCGTTGACCCGGATCAGAACCGTTTGGGGGGTCGACACACCGTCACGGTACGACTCGATCGGTGGCTAATTCGGTTCGGTCGTTCTTTGCGAATTCTTGACTTGTGTTGGGTTGAGATTCGCGCAGCTCCCCGACGGTCAACCTCATGGAAACCCCCACTGCCAACCCCAACCCTGACCAGAACGATTCGCACCCCAACTCCGAGTCGCCCCGCCCGGGGCTCAGCCGTCGTCGCCTGCTCGGAGCCGCTGGGGTGGGCGTCGGTGTCGCCGCCGTCAGCGGCACCGGCGTCGCCCTCGCTCGGCCCCGCCGTCGAGGCGGGCGAGGCGGGGCCGACGGCCCGGCCGCCCCGGCTCAGAACGGCCCGGGCAACAACCGGCGCGGCAACAACGGCGGCGGCGGAAACGTCCGCGGTGGCCAAGACAATGGCGACGTCGCCCTCGATCGGTTCTCCCGGCTGTTCGACGAGCGCCCATTCGCTCGAGAGAGCGACGAACTCACCGAGGCACTCATCGAGCTCGGCCGACCGGGCGGCCTGATGGATGCCAACGACCCACTCGAACGCGGTCCGGTCGACCTCATCCTCGACCCCTCGTTGAGCATCAACAATCCCGACAACCCGACCAATACCGCCGGCATCACGTTTGTCGGTCAGTTTCTCGACCACGACATCACTCGAGACGCCGGCTCGCAGCTGGGCCGACGCCAGGGGCTGCGCACTTCGCTCAATCTCCGCACCGCAAGGTTCGATCTCGACTCGGTGTACGGCGGTGGTCCGAACGAGATGCCGGAGCTCTACCTCGATGACGATCCGATCCGGTTCCGGGTCGAGTCCGGCGGACTGTTCGAGGACATTCCTCGAGCCGTCGATGGCTCGGCGATCCTCGGCGACAACCGCAACGACGAGAACATGATCATCTCTGGCCTGCACTGCGCCTTCCTGCTCTGGCACAACGCCGTGCTTGACCGAGTTCTCGCAACCGGTCTCGACGACCAGGCGGCGTTCGCGGAAACGCAGCGGATCGTGCGTTGGCACTACCAGTGGATGATCCTCAACGAGTGGCTTCCGGCAATGGTTGGGCAGGCCATGGTGGACGACATCCTCAGCAACGGGCGCCGGATCTACAACCCGGACCGGGCTCGCATCCCGGTCGAGTTCCAAACCTCGGCCTACCGCATGGGCCACTCGATGATCCGGCCGTCGTACCGAGCCAACCTCGCGGGCGACAGCGGCGATCCGTTCTTCGCCTTCGTGTTCGATCCGTCGACGTTCGGCCAAGACGATCCCGACTCGCTGGCTGGCGGCCATCGCGCGCCGCGGCGGTTCATTGGCTGGCAAACGTTCTTCGACTTCGGTGACGGTGAGGTTCGCAACAACAAGCGAGTCGACACCAAGATCTCGACGCCGCTGTTCAACCTGCCACTGTCGACCTTGCCGGTGACCCGGGGTGAGGAGATCGGGCCGACGTCGCTCGCCAGCCGCAATCTGCTGCGTCACATCACCTGGTCGATCCCCTCGGGCCAGCGCATCGCCAACGTGATGGGGGAACCGCAACTGCTCGCCGGTGACCTGCCCGAGCTCTCGGACCTCGGAGCCAACCTCGACGAGAGTACGCCGCTCTTCTACTACATCTTGAAAGAAGCCGAAGTGGTCGCTGATGGCCTGCATCTCGGGCCGGTCGGTGGGCGGATCGTCGCCGAGGTGTTCATCGGGTTGCTCCAGCTCGATGCGGAGGCGTATGTGAACGCTGAACCGGGCTGGACACCGTCGCTCCCGATGGCCAATCCCGATGCGGGCTATCGCACGACCGACTTTCTCACGCTTGCGGGCGTGGATCCCGACAGTCGGGGACAGTGACCACTCAGTCGACCGGGCGCTCCCGTGAGTGCTCTGTCGGCTGGGGCGAGATCGTCATCACCTTGACTTCGTCCGGCGTGTGGAAACGATGCCACGTGCCCTTCGGCACGATCACGAATTGACCGGCGGTCATCGTGCGGGTCACGTCGGCGCCGTCGATGATCATCGTCATTTCCGTCGAGCCGGCGACGACCGACACGTACTCGTCACCGATGTGGCGTTCCCATTGGGAATCGCCGCCGTAGTGGCCGATGAACACCGCGCCCATCTCGGTGTCGGCCAGCCGGGCGAAGGCCCCAGCAAGCTCGTCGGGCGTCGAGTCATGAGAACGTTCGGGAAGAAACCGCAGCGCCGCGAACTCGTGGTCGAGGTCGGTGGGCTCGGGAGCCCTCGCCATCAGATGGCCCGAAGGTTCTCGACCGTTTTCACTGCTGCGTCTGCGGCTTCTCGGCCCTTCTTGACGAGGTGGTCGAAGAAGAAGGCGTGGTGCACGTCGTGTTCGTGGAACTGCTGTGGCGTCAGAACGGCCGACATGATGGGCACATCGGTTTCGAGCATCACGTTCATCATCCCCTGCAACACGGCGTGAGCGACGAAGCGGTGCTCGTAGATGCCGCCGTCGACGACGAGCGCGGCGGTGACGATCACGTCGTACGTCCCGGTCTGGGCCAGCTTCTTGCAGTGCAGAGGGAACTCGAGCGCACCCGGCAGCTTGTGGACGTCGATGACGTCTTCGCCGTAGCCGAGCTCGGCCATGCGCTCGAAGAAGCCCAGCTTGGTGCGGTCGACGAGATCGTCGTGCCAGGTTGCCATCACGAATGCCACACGGAGATCGCTCATGCCCGCACCCTATCGGCGTCTCAGGATGTGGGAGAGATCCGAGGGTGGTGACGCTCGCCACGACCCTCGAAACTCACGCTGGCGATGGACGCCGCTCGCGAACTCGGCGAATGAGTTGTTCAGCTTCGGGCGGCAATGGTCCTTCGACTCTCGTGTAAGCCGAACCATCTCGTGTGCGTTCGACCCGGCCGAGGCCGACCAGCATCCGGCGGATCGTCGCGGGATCGCCGAAGTGATGGCGGGTGTTGAATCGTTCGTTGATCTCCGCTTCTGCGAGTGACTCGCCGACGGGCAGGTCGGCCCAGAACGTCCACACCGCGAGCTTCTGGATTGCGTTGCGGGTGGGCCAGCGAACGAGGTCGCCGTTGTCATCGAAGTGGTTGAGGGTCCGTTCGATCTGCTTGTGGTCGACGGCCGGCCCGGGAGCGGCCGGCTGGTCGAGCCGATGCTTGGCCTGCGCGTCGGCTCGCAGATGCTGGTAGTTCCGATAGCCGGCGGCTTTGGCGAGCATGTTGAGCAACGTCAGGTGCGTCGGTGCGGTGTCACCGAGTTCGGTGCCGAGCCGGCGAGCGAAACGCGACAGATCGTCGATGGGGAGGGGAACGGTTTCACGGGACATGGCAAGATCTCTCTTCCGTGCAGCAGGTGGTCGCGGGTCGCTGACTTGGCGACGAGCACGGATGGAGACGCTCGTAGTGCCGTGAGGTTGATGACAGGGTTTAGCGAGCCCGGTGGGCCAGCGACGCCTCGGTTCCTGTCGACCGTGTCGTCAGTGTGGCACGAGCATCAACGTCCGTCACTGGATTAGAACGACAGTCGTGATTCGCCACCATGTCTTCGTCCGCTTCCCCGCCGATACCGATGACGCGGCGATCGATCAGGTGCTCGATGGACTGCATGACGTGTGTCGGCCGCTCGAGGGCGTGCTCGAACTCCGGATCGGTGCAAACGTGAGTCCGGAGGATCCGGTGGTGCATGGCTTTCGGCACGGCTTCGTGATCGACTTTGCTACGGAGACGGATCGAGATGCCTATCTCGTCGACCAGGCGCACCGAGCCTTCGGCGACCGGCTGGTGGCCGCCGCCCTGGGTGGTACCGATGGGATCCTCGTCTTTGATCTGGCCATCGACTGATGGCTCAGAAGGCGAGAACCTAGCTTCACGGTGGGCCCGCGGTTACAGCACGTCGACGAGGCCGCGGCGATGGCTGGTATGCAGCGCCAGTTGGGTTTGGCTGTGGCGCACCGGAGGAAGCGAGGTCACGGCTAGCACGATCTCGTGCAGGTGGTCGTTCGACCGAGCGACGACCTTGCACAACAGGTCGGCGTCGCCGGTGATGGTGTGGATCTCCAGCACCTCGTCGATCTCGGCGAGTGCGTCGATCGTCTCGTCGTGGGCGCCCTGGGCGATCTGCAACCACACGAATGCGAGCACGTCATAGCCCGCTGCACGCGTGTCGAGCTCGGGCCCCCATCCGGTGATGACCCGGTCCCGTTCCATGCGTTCGAGACGGCTGTAGACGGTGCCGCGGGCGATGCCCGCTCGGCGGGCGATCTCGGCAATCGATGCTCGGGGATGGAGCCGAAGGTTGCGCAGAATCGACCGGTCGGTGTCATCGAGCGGGTGGGCCATCTGTTCACTCCAGACATCGCAATACAGGCAAAATCGAGCGATCTGCTCAGTCTCAGCAGTCATTGCGTCTGATTTGCCGAGATCCGTTGAGTCAGATCGTTCAATCATCGTACAACGAGGGTGACAGTTCGCTCACGACGAAGGATCTCTCATGCCCTCGATGCTCAAGAAGGTCGACCACATCACCTACGCCTGCGCCAAGGGCCAGATCGAGAAGTGGGCGTGGTTTCACATCGAGGTCGAAGGCGGCACCCTCATCAATCGCATCGATGACGTCCGGCCCGACGACCTTGGTTCGTCGATGAAGATCTGGTGCATCGACTACGGCGACTTCGGCGTCGCGTTGATCGAGGGCATCGACCGGGCCGAGAAGAGCCAGGTGACGGCGTTCACCGATCGCCACGGCGATCACAGCGTCCAGCATGTTGCGTTCGACACCCATGATCTCGACAAGTTCGTCGAGCACCTCAAGTCGATGGGTGGGGACCCTCGCGGCGAGATGCTCGTCCGCAACGATGGCTTCGGTGTGCTCAAGCAGCTCTTCGCGCGCGGGTACGAGGAAGGCGATGCGGGCGAAGCTTCGTTCCCCGAGTACTGCCAGCGCCCCGAGCCCGGTGACTCGGCTGAAGAGATTGCGATCACCTTCGCCGAAGAGACCGGCAAGGGCTTCTATGACCAGGTGCAAGATGCGATCGACAATGGGGACACCGCCCCCTTCTTCGACTTCGCTCGTATGCCCAGCGACTGGGACGTGCCGGAGGCAACCCCGCTCGAGGGATTCATCGCCTGAGCATCAGGGTCAGCGGTCGTCATCGCTGGCGGCCGCAGCGGTGGCCGCCAGAGCCGCGACATCGTCTCCCGCGTCGGCGAGACCCCACGAACGACTGAGTGTCCGCATCTCCGCGAGGAAGACCGCTGGTGCATCGATCCAGTCGTCGCTCAGATTGTTGTGGACCTCGAGTGAGGTCAGACCGTGGATCGTGCCCCAGGCCCCGATCGCCGTTCGGAACTCGTCGCTGGTGATCTCGATGCCGTAGGCCTCGTAGATCTTGTCGGTATCGACGGGCGGGCCGGGGGGTGCGGGGTCGATCTCGCCACTTCGCCATCCTTCCTGCAGCAGGGTGAGAAAGACCGCGCCGACGGCGAGCGTCGCATCGGTCGTCGGGCCGTCCTCGGGGGCCTGGTACTCCGGGATCGGGTTGTTGTAGAGCAGTCGAAACTCGCCCGGCCGCCGCACGCCCCACTCCCGATAGCCGATCATGCTGGCAAACAGCCGGTCGGGCAGGGGGCGGCCGGCCATCGCGTCGACCGCGCGTTGGAGCGCGGCCGCATGGCCGGAGTAGCTCTCGGCGATGAGACTCGTGTAGAGGTCGTCGAGGCTCTCGAAGTAGGTGTAGAGCGAAGCGGGGCTCATACCGACGGCCCGGGCGATGCCTCGCCAGCTCACCGCGCTTGGACCGCCCTCGTCGAGCTGGCGCCGGGCGACCGCTTTGATTTCGGCGGTCAGTTCGGCGCGCAGGCGTTCGCGTCGGGTGAGTGGGGGAGCGGCAGCCGCGTCGGGTGTGACCGATGACATGTGAACACCTCTTGCTTTTCCAACGGTGTTCGAGGTTAGCTGACAATCGTTCCTCGAACACTGTTAGAACATTCACCACTGTTGGAGATTCCCCCATGTTCACAACCCTCGGTCATGTCTTGTTTCGGCGCCGCAAAGGTGTCCTCGCCGCCTCGACCCTCCTCCTCGTCATCGCCATCGCGTTGAGCGGCGGAGCGTTCTCCGTCCTGCAGGGCGGTGGCTTCGACGATCCCAACAGCGAGTCCGTACGGGCCGAAGCGCTCTTGGAGTCCGAACTCGGTGTCATCGACCCCGCGGTCGTGCTCGTCATCGATGCCGGCGCCGGGCTCGACGCGTCGGCCGAGGCCGCCGCCGACCAGCTCGACACGTCGATCAGCGCGACCCCCGGCGTGCTCGACGTGTCGACGTGGTGGGAACTCGGCCAACCCGACGCGCTGGCATCGATCGATGGCGAAGCGACCCTCGCCTTCGTCACCATCGATCCGTCGCTGTCCGACGATGACGTCGATCAGCTCGTCTACGACCTGCGCGACACCTACAGCGAGTTCGAAGGCATGGACATCGGGTTCGCGGGCCAGTCACCCGTCTTTGCGGCGGTCAACGAACAGGTCGGCGACGATCTCGCCATCGCCCAACTGATCGCGATCCCCATCACGCTCATCTTGTTGTTGGTGATCTTTCGAGGGCTGATTGCGGCCAGCTTCCCGCTGCTGATCGGGGTCGGCTCGATCTTCGGAACCCTCTTCGTGCTCTACGTCATTGGTTCGATCACCGACGTCTCGATCTACGCCATCAACCTCACGACCGCCCTCGGGCTCGGTCTCGGCATCGACTTCAGTCTGTTCATGGTCAGCCGCTTCCGAGAAGAACTCGACAATGGGCTCTCGGTCGAAGCCGCCGTCGTTCGCACCGTCGAGACCTCTGGTCGCACCATCACCTTCTCCGGGCTCACCACGATGCTGTCGTTGACCGCGCTCGTCGTCTTCCCGCTCTACTTCCTGCGATCCTTCGCCTATGCCGGCGCCGCCACGGTTGCGCTTGCCACCGCTGCTGCGGTCATCACCTTGCCTGCGCTCCTGGCCGTCACCGGGCATCGCATCAACAGCCTCGCCATCCGCAAGCCGGCCGCGCCGGCCGGAGAGAACGGCCGTCTCGCCCGACTCGCCCGGGGCGTGATGAAGCGGCCCGCAGCCATCACGGTCGCCGTTGTTGCCCTGTTGCTCCTGGTCGGCACCCCGTTCCTCCGCGCCGAGTTCGGAACCCCGGATCACCGGGTGCTCCCGGAAGGCAACTGGGCCCGCGAAGCCAACGACGACCTTCGCACCGACTTTGCCACCGTCGAGTCGAACGCCTTCGATGTGATCACGCCCGAAGCCCTCACCGACACCGACGCAGCCGACATCGCGTCGACGATCTCGTTGCTCGACGACGTCGCTCGGGTCGACGCCCCAAGCGGCGTGTTCGTTGACGGGCAACGGGTTGCCGACAACGGCGCGGTCGACGCGTTCACCTCGCCCACGGCCACCCGATGGAGCGTCGTTCCCGAGGTCGAACCGGTGTCGCGAAGCGGTCAAGACATCATCGAGACGATCCGCAACCTCGATGGCCCCGAACTGCTCGTCACCGGTGAGGGCGCCTTCTTGATCGACACCAAGAGTGCGATCGCTGACCGGCTTCCACTCGCCGGCGCAATCATCGCGGCAACCGGGTTGGTCATCTTGTTCGCGATGCTTCGCTCCGTGCTCCTGCCGATCAAGGCCATCGTGCTCAACCTGCTCAGCCTCACCGCCACCTATGGCTCGATGGTCTGGATCTTCCAGGATGGAAATGGTGCCGACCTCCTCGGCTTCACCCCCACCGGGGCGATCGACACGACCATGCCGATTCTGATGTTCTGCGTCGCCTTTGGTCTGAGCATCGACTACGAGGTCTTCCTGCTCTCTCGCATCAAGGAGGAGTACGACGCCGGTGCCGACACCGAGACGGCGACGGCGATGGGCATCCAGCGCACGGGAGGCATCGTCACCGCTTCTGCCCTGCTCCTGGCCATCACCTTTGGCGCCTTCGCCGCAGGCGGCACGACCTTCATCAAGTTGTTCGGCCTCGGTCTCGCCGTCGCTGTTGTCGCCGATGCCTTCTTCGTGCGGGTCACACTGTTGCCCGCCCTGATGAAGCTGCTGGGTGAGCGGGCGTGGTGGATGCCCGGGCGGCGTTCCGACCGCGCCGACGCGGCGCCCTCCGTCGACGCCACCGAGCTCTACGCCTGAGCAGTTCCCCTGCGGCTCGGTCACGGCTTGATTCCGTGACCGAGCCGCCGACGGGAACCCATGACGTGGATCACCGAAGAAGACTGGGCCTGTTTCGAGGCGGCGACACCCAGCGCGGATGCCGCGCCGACCTATGAAGCGCTGAAGGGTTGCCTCGTGTGGCCCGACGAAGGGGTGCCGGGCCTCACGCCCGCCGGCATTGCGCTCCTCGACGATCTGTTGATGGCACGAGCGTTGATCCACAGCGGTCGGCCCATCTCGGCCTGGCCTGGTGGGAGTGATCGACTCCAGCGGGTCTGGGACATGGCGAACGACGCGTCGCTTCCATGGGTCGGTTTTGCTCGAGTCGAACTGACCGAGGCGCAGCAGACGCTGCTCGCCAACGAGGTCGAGCGCACCCTCTTCGCCGGCGTCTGATTCGTTCGGTGGCCAGATCGGGCTCGTCTCACCGGCGGGCCCGTGTCACGATCGGGTCATGAGTCGGCCGTTGCCCCTGGACTGGTTAGCAACACGAGCGGAAGCTCCTGTCGATCCCCATCGACCGATCGTTGACCCTCACCACCACCTCTGGCCCACGGGCCACGGCCTTGCCTATGGCGTCGACGACCTCGTCGGCGACACCGGGGCCGGTCACAACATCGTCAAAACGGTGTTCGTCGAGTGTGGCGCGGCCTATGACCGAGACGCCGATCCCCTGGTGCAGTCGGTTGGCGAAACTCGGTTCGTTGCGGCCGCAGCCGCTGATCTGCGAACGCGACATCTCGACGCCGCGCCGATCGGTGGAATCGTTGCGCACACCGACCTTCGATCTTCGCGACTCGATGAAGCCCTCGATGCCCACGACGCGGCCAGCGACGGCCTCTTTCGAGGCATTCGGCATGCGTTGTCTCGAGCGCTTGAACCCGACCAGCTGTCGATCCCGGGTGGCGCGCCAGAAGGCCTGTTCGCGGATACCGACTTTCGGGCTGGCGTCTCGCGTCTCGGTGAGCGGGGTTTCACCTACGACTCGTGGCACTACCACCACCAGAATCACGAATTTCTCGATCTCGCACGAGCGTGCCCCGGCACAACGATGGTGCTCGATCACTTCGGCACTCCGCTCGGGGTCGGCCGGTTCGAAGGCCGTCACGATGAGATCTTCGAGCGGTGGCGTGACGACATCGCTGCGATCGCCGCGTGTGAGAACACCGTCGCCAAGCTCGGTGGGCTTGCGATGCCCGACAACGGGTTCGGGTACCACCGCGCCGATCGGCCCCCGTCCAGCGACGATCTCCTCTTCGATCAACGACGGTGGTACGAGCACACCATCGAGTGTTTCGGTCCGGACCGGTGCATGTTCGAAAGCAACTTCCCGGTCGACAAACTCTCCGCACCTGCCTCGGTGGTGTGGAACATGTTCCAGAAGCTCGTCGCGGCGTACGCCGACGATGAGCAAACGGCGATGTTCAGCGGCACTGCCAACCGGGTCTACCGGCTGTGAAAACGGTGCAGCCCATACGTGATACTCAGCGCCAGGCGAACACTGGCTGATCGTAGTGATCGACTCGTTCATCACGGCCCTCGTACGCAACGGCGCGAAATTGGTACATGACGGCGCCGGTCGGCGCATGAATGAGGTCCTGCCCAACCGGGACCTGGATGACGGGTCGGTCTGATTCGGGGATCTCGACGAACGTCGGTGAATCAGGGCGAAGCAACTCGGTGATCGCAATGCGGTGGATCGATGCAACCTCGGCCGGGTTGGCAATCGGCGATGCCGAGTCTCCGGCCCAGAAGACGAACGGCCGGATCACATATCCGGATCGGGTCGGGTAGTCGTCGAGCCGTCCGAGCAAGACGAGATCGTGAAGACCTACTTCTTCTTCGACTTCGCGCCGAGCTGCCTCCTCCGGGGTCTCGCCGTCGTCGATCCGTCCACCCGGGAACGCCCATTGGCCGGGATGGGCGCTCATCTTCTGAGCTCGGCGAGTGAGAAGGAACGCAGCCCCCCCGGCCGTGCCGTCGATCGACCCGCTCAGGCCATGGTCTGGGGGGAGGCCCGGCACCAGGTCGAGCCGTGTCCCTCGCTCATCCTCGGGCAGTGCCCACCAGGCGGCATCGATGCCGTGCTCCTCGGCATCGGAGTCGATGACGACGACGCTGACGGCGGCATGCCGACGGCCTTCGAGGGGGTGATCCCGAGGGGCGAACGCGGCGAGATTGGTGCGCAGCCGATCCCGTAGGTCGTCGTCGTAGGAGATCACTCGAGCTCGGCGAGACGGCGGTGGAGTGTGGCTGCTGCTTCGGCGGCTTTCGCCCGGATCTCATCGCCGTCTACGAGGGTTGGCTCACCATCCCAGATCACCTCGCCGTCGACCTCGACTTCGAGCGGTGAGGTGCCGGGGGTGAAGGCAAGATGCCACGGGTTCTTCGAATCGACCGCCCAGTAGACCCGGTCGTCGAGCGCGGCAGGCATCAGGTCCCACCCGGTCTCGAGCCACGACCAGGCGAGGTCTGGCGTTGCGGTCACGTCGTGCGCCCGGGCGGCGACATAGGCGAGTCTGAACTCTTCGAGCATGTCCGCGCCGATGCCGTCGGTTCCCAAACCGACGGGTTGGTCGAAACGACCCGGTCGCGCGTACCCAACTGAGTTGTTCATGTTCGAACGGGGGTTGTGAATCAGCGTGCCTCGCACGCCATGATCATCAGGAAGGTGCACGCCATGCACGATCAGCCAGTCGTCGTCGCTGTACTCGACCAGGCGTTGCCACGTGTCGCCGTCGCCTTCTGCCACATGAACATGGACCCCGACGTCGTGTTTGCGGGCGAGTTCGGCGGCGGCGGCGATCGTGTCGTCGGAGCAGGTGAAGGCGGCATGAAGGCCGACGTAACCCTCGTTTTCGCCATCCCCGAGAAACCGATCGTTTTCCGCCAGACCCGCTGCGGCACCTTCGGATCCGTGGCGGTCGGTGACGCCGTAGCTGCACGACACTCGGACCCCGACCTCTTGGCAGGCGTCGGCGATCGCCGACAGCGAACCTTCGATGGCGTTCGGGGATTCGTGATGGTCGATGATCGCCGTGGTGCCTCGTTCGAGCGCTTCGAGTGCTCCCAGTTTGGCCGACCACTCGATTGCTTCGAGATCGAGTGCGAGGTCGAGGCGCCACCACACGAGGTCCAAGATCTCCTGGAAATCAGTGGGTGTTCGTGGTGGCGCCGGCATGCCCCGTGCGAGCGAGCTGTAGAGGTGGTGATGGGCACACACCAAGCCGGGCGTTGACACCGTCATGGAGGAAGTGTCCCACGTCTCGGTTCGAGGCGCGCCGACGCCGCCCGGCGAGCACGAACTCCGACACCAAGATTCTCAGAAGTAAGGGTTGCCTTACAACGCCTGATTGTGTACCTTGCCCCAAGCCGATGGCGAATAGTTCGTCGGCACCTCGGGGGAGCTGCGACCCCCGGGGTGCCGCTGACTCTGGTCTCTCCGACCGGAAAGACAGCGTACGTGCCCCTGGGAGCTGCGACCCGGGGGCACGAACGCGTTTTGGGCCCGTTCGGCGACCGCGGGGTGCTCGTCGTAAGGGTTGCCTTACGGAGGGGAGCTGGATAGCTTCTCGCCCCATGCCACTGCACACGTCTCCCACCCGCCGCGTCGCCGTTGCGTTGATTGCGGCCCTCGCCCTCTTTGCCGCCTCGTGCGGTGACGACGACAGCGAAACCGAGGCCGGCGCAAGCGCGTCGGCGTCAGACTCCGCGTCAGCGTCCGACTCGGCGTCTGCATCTGCCTCAGCCTCTGCATCTGCCTCTGCGTCCGCTTCGGAGATGGCCGAAGAGGAACACGATCACGACGACGAAGATCACGATCACGACGACGAGACGGCCGATGCCGACATGGCTGAGGAAGACGCATCGGACTCCGCCTCTGCGTCGGAGATGGCCGAAGAGGAATCGTCAGCTTCCGCGTCCGCTTCGGAGATGGCCGAAGAAGAGGTTGCTGAGGAAGCCGCCGTCGAAGAAGAGGCCGTCGAAGAGGAAACGGCAGCTGAAGATGGTCCGCCCGAGAACGTGCTGGCCGCAGCGGTCGCCGGTGGCTCCACCCAGATCGGTCAATACGCATCGTTCTCGCCCGGTCTTGATGGGGCGATCAACGGCGAGGGCCCGGTCACGGTGTTCCTTCCCGACGATGCATCGGTTGCGGGCATCGATCCTGCCGTGCTCGGCGTGCTGACATCGGACTTCGAGGCCCTCGACGCCGTGCTCGCCTACCACGCGGTCGAGGGCGAGTTCAACGCCGAAGCGGTCATCGCGGCCGGCGAACTCGTCACGGTTCAGGGCGAGTCGATCATGGTCACCGTCGACGGTGACACCGTCGTCCTCAACGGCGGCCAGGCCACGGTTGCGACCGCTGACCTCATGGCCGCCAACGGGATCGCCCACGTGATCGCCGGCCTCCTGGTGCCGCCGTCGCTGGTCGAGGCGGTCCTCGGCGCCGCGGGCTGATCCACCCACATTCGTCGGTACCTCGGGGGAGCTGCGACCCCCGGGGTACCGCTATCCCTGCCAGGCGGCAGCTCGCTCCTGGTTTCGCTCGGTGCGCATCGGGAGTTCGTTGCGCCACTGGCCGTCATGGGCGTGCAGCGCCCCGGCAACCGCTCCAGCGGTTGGGACGAGCCCGATCTCGCCGACGCCCTTGATGCCGTAGGGCGAGTTCGGATCGGGTGATTCGACCAGGATGACCTCGGTCGGCGGCATGTCCTTGGGTCGGATGATGTCGAGCCCGCGGAGCGTGTCGTTGAGGGGTTTGCCGTTCTCATCGCACGGGAAGCCCTCGGTGAGTGCGTAGCCCAGCCCCATGTGGACCGCACCCTCGATCTGACCTTCGCACAGCAGCGGGTTCACGGCCCGTCCGACATCGTGGGCCGCAACGACCTGCGCGATCTCGCCACTGTCGGGATCGAGTTCCACGAGCTGAGCGGCATACCCGAACGTCGAATGGATGATCGGATTCTCGACATCGTCGTTGATCGAGTTGGTCCAGTCGACGACGTAGACGCCTTCGTACTCGACGCCCGCTTTGCAGCCATCGGCAACCGCGTTGCGGCATGCGTCGGCAACTGAACCGGCACCCATCACGGTGCCCCGAGAGCCGGTCGTTTGTCCCGCACCGAGCTCGCGGCTCGTGTCGACCACCACCCTGATGCGGTCCGGATCGACGCGGAGTTCTTCGACCGCGACCTGGCGGGCGACCGTGTGGATGCCCTGCCCCATCTCCGTCCAGCAGTGCCGGACCTCGATGGTGCCGTCGGGGTCGAAGCGAACCGTCGACCGGCTCACCTCGTTGGCGCCGTTGCCAAGTCCCGAGTTCTTCAAGCCCAGCCCGATCCCCACTGGCCGTCCTGAAGCAATCGCGGCGTCCCACGCGGGCTTCACCGCGTCGAGACACGCTCGAGCGCCGCGGCAACCGTCGTCCATGATCTGGCCCGGGCCCCAAACCACGCCCGGCTCGATCACGTTGCGGTTGCGGATCTCCCAGCCTGAGATGCCGACCATCTCGGCGAGACGGTCCATCATCCCCTCCATCGCGAACTGTGCCTGATTGGCACCAAACCCGCGGAACGCGCCACAGACCGAGTTGTTGGTGCGGACCGCAACCGCCTCGATGTCGATGGTCTCGGTGACATAGGGACCGCTCGCGTGACCGGCTGCCCGCTCGAGCACCTTCATGCCCACCGATGCGTAGGGGCCGGAGTCACCGATCATCCGAGACCGGACCGCCAGCAGCTTGCCGTCTGCATCGCAGCCGACCTCGTACTCCATGCGGATCGGATGACGTTTGGCGTGAACCAGCAGCGATTCTTTGCGCGAGAACGTCGTCTTCACCGGTCGACCCATCAGCCACGCAGCAAGCGCCGTTTGGCCCTGGTTCGACATGTCTTCTTTGCCGCCGAACGCGCCACCGTTGGAGACGAGCTCGACCGTGATGAGATCGGTCGGAACCCCGAGCTGGCGGGCGATGTCGTTGCGGTCGTCCCAGACCCCCTGCCCACCCGAATACACATACAACGAGGTCGTGAAACCCTCGTCGTCGACGGTCGGCACGGCCAGGGTCGACTCGGGCTCGATGAATGCGTGCTCTACCCGCTGGGTTTGGAACGTCTGCTGGACGACATGGGCCGAGCGCGCGAGCGCCTCGTCGACGTCACCGCGGGCGTACGCCGAGCGGCTGAGTTCGTTCCCGTCGAGGGTCCACACGGCATCCTCATGGGACGCGAGCGCCTCGATCGGGTTGGTCAACGGCCGGTGGACGTCGTAGGTGACATCGACGGCGAGGGCTGCGGCCCGAGCTTGCGCACGGGTCTCGGCGACGACGAGCGCCACGACATCGCCGAGGTAGGAGGTTCGTCCCCCGACCGGAATGAAGATCGGCCAGTCCTTGTGGATCAGCCCACTGCGCAGCTCCATCGGAACATCGTCGGCGGTGAGCACGGTGACCACGCCGGGCATACGCAAGGCGGGAGTGAGATCGATCGCCACGATGTCGGCTCGGGCGTGCTCGGTGAGCGTGACGGCGCCGTGCAGGCAGCCGTCGGGGTGCATGTCGTCGATGAACTCACGATCGCCGAGCGTCAGCGCTTCGCCCTCGTATTTGACGCCGCGACCACCGACGCCGCCATCGCGAATCGCTACCGGTGTTTCACCGCGACCGAGCGACTCGATCGCATCGAGGATCTTCACATAGCCGGTGCACCGGCAAAGATGGCCGCCGAGATGACGGGTGGCGTCCTCCCGGGTCAGCGGCTCGTCACGCCCCAGCAACGAGATCGTGCGCATCACGATCCCCGGGGTGCAGAAGCCGCACTGCAGCGCACCGTGCGCTGCGAAGGAGGCGGCGATCCGGTCCCGTTCTCGTTCGCTCACCCCTTCGAGGGTCGTGATCTGTTTCCCCTCGGCCTTGCGCAGCGGAATCTGGCACGACACTCGCGCTTTGCCGTCGATGATGATCGTGCAGCAACCGCACTGTCCCGACGGGGAGCACCCATCCTTGGGTGACGTGATCTGCAGTTCGTCGCGCAATGCGGCGAGCAGATGATCATGGTGATCGCCGACCGAGACGGCGGCGCCGTTGACGGTGAAGTCAGCCAAGGTACGGCTCCTGGAATGGGGGCGGGGGAGGAATGGCGCCTTTTTGTTCGGTGATCGGCCCGTAGACCTCCGGGCGGCGATAGCGATCGAAGTCGAAGAGTGTCTCTTTGTATTTGGTGGTGAGGCTCAGGTCGATCTCGGCCGTGATGACCTCGTCAGCTTCGGTGCGGCAGTCGAGGATGATCTGGCCGCTGGGCGCGATGATGCAGCTCTCGGCCAACGACGGAACGCCTTCCTCGACGCCGCCTTTGCCCACACCGATGACGTAGCAGCCGTTCTGGTACGCCCCGGCTTGCATCACCAAGCGGTGGTGGAATCCCTGGAGGGGGTTCTGGCTCGGATCGGGGGCGTAGTGCTTCGGCGTGTTGTAGCCGATCAGGATCAGCTCGGCGCCCTTGAGGGCGAGGACCCGATACGTCTCGGGCCACCGTCGATCGTTGCAGGTGGCCAACCCGACGACGCCTCCGAAGCACGACCACGTGTCGAAGGAATCGCCCGGGTCGAAGTAGCGGCGTTCGAGGTGCTGGAACTCACGCCATGGTTCGTGCTCGCGGTGCCCCGGCAGGTGCACCTTTCGGTACCAGCCGACGAGTGAGCCGTCTCGCTCCACCAGGATCTGGGTGTTGAACCGTTTGCCGGTCGGGGTGAGTTCGGCGTAGCCGAGCGACATGCCAATGCGTAGTTGCGCGGCCCGATCGAAGAGGCGTTGGGTGACTTTGTTGGGCATCGACCGTTCGTAGAACGAATCGAGGTCGAGATCAGGCTCCCCTTCGACGTACCACCGAGGAAAGAACGTCGTCAGTGCGAGCTCGGGGAACGCCACGAGTTCCGAACCCTCGCTGTGGGCTTTCTCGAGCAGCCGGATCAGTCGGTCGACGACCGACTCGCGCGGTTCGTGACGCCCGATCGGTCCGAGCTGGGCGGCCGACACTCGCAGCACCCGAGGCGGAGGGGCGTTGTGAGCCCCGTCGGCGGCAGCATCCTTGTCCGGTGTGGTCAGGTCGATCTCGTGCGTCATGGGTTCATGTCCATCAAGCGGGTGGGGGCCGATCGGCAGCGAGGTCGAGCATGACCTGCATCAACACATTGGCACCGGCCGCGAGGTCGGCCGCGGCGGTGTACTCGGCCGGGTTGTGGCTGAGGCCGTTCACGCTGGGTACGAAGACCATCCCCGTTGGGCAGACCCGCGCCAGCATTTGCGCATCGTGGCCGGCCCCGGACGGCATCCGTCGAACCGTCAGGCCGTGGGTGAGCGCAGCGTGTTCGACCGATTCGACGACACGTTCGTCGAAGACCACGGGGTCGAACCGGGCGAGGCGCCGCGTTTCGAACGTGCAGCCCTCGTCAGCGGCTGCCTCACGAAGGAACGCGATCGTGCGCTCCTCTGCATCGACCAGGACGTCGTTGTCGGTGTGGCGGAGATCGATGGTGAAGCGTGCCGTCGCCGGAACGACGTTGACGAGGTTCGGATGCAGCTCCATCCGCCCAACCGTCGCGACTTGCGGTGCGCCCAGCTCGGTGGCGAGCTCTCGGACGAAGGCTGCGGTGCGAAAGGCGACGACGCCCGGGTCCTTGCGGAGCGCCATCGGGGTCGTCCCCGCA
Organism: Actinomycetota bacterium; assembly: GCA_039188975.1. GTDB lineage: Bacteria > Actinomycetota > Acidimicrobiia > Acidimicrobiales > Aldehydirespiratoraceae > UBA11606. The sequence continues at coordinate 37,487 of JBCCYT010000006.1, read as the reverse complement.
TGGTTCGACTGACCGTTGACCGACACTTCCGTCCAACTGATGCCCTGGACGCCGGTGACTGCGCCGATCGTGATGGCTTCGGCCTCGAGGACAGGGCCCTGTTCGATGTGAAGTTCGACGAACGCATGGGGAGGTTGCGCGGGCAGTGGCGCGCTGCCCAGGTAGCCGATGCGGTCGAGCTCAGTGCCGAGGATCGCCCCATCGATGCCTTCGATCGCGTGGGCCTCCTCGACGCTCATCCCACCGACGTACACCAAGCTGCCCAACATGTCGGGTGGGAACCGGGCGCCTTCTTCGTCGGTGAAGAACGCAACGGCCAGGTCTCGGGGAGGCGTGATGTCGGCCTGCTGCAGGCACTCGATGATCTCGAGACCGGCGAGTACGCCGAGGTTGCCGTCGTAGCGGCCACCGGTTCGGACGGTGTCGATGTGAGATCCCGTCATGACCGGAGCGCCGGCGGCTTCACCGCTCATCACCGCAACGACGTTGCCGATGCCGTCGATGCTCACCGCAAGCCCCAGATCGCGCATCCAGGAGACGACGAGATCGCGTCCGGCCTTGTCTTCGTCGGTCAACGCCAGCCGGGCGCACCCCTCCGTGCCCTCGATTGCGCCGATCTCCGCAAGCGCGGCAAGCCGGCTGGTGAGTCGATCGACGTCGACACGAAGCTCGGCTGCGAGACTTGCCATGAACCGCCGAATTTAACAAACTGTCAAAGCCATGACCACTGCTGGGACCGCCGACATTCGGGCCGAGTTCATCGTCGAACCGTTCGTTGAAGGCGCCCCCGGTCATCACGTACGGATGGCCCTCGACGCGTGCCGCAGCCACGGGCTCGAACCCGAACTCGGGCCGTTTGCGACCACGATTCACGGTCCCGCCGGGTTGGTCACCGACGCAATCCGAGACATGAGTCGCGTCGCGCTCGAGCACGGCGCAACGGCCGTGCAGGTCCGGATGGGTGATTCGCCCTCCGTCGCTCGATTCGGGGATCTCCACGATGCCCTCGGCCAGATGGTTGCTGCGGTCGAAGAACAACTCGGCGCACCGCTTGCGGAGCTCAGCCGCGAGCAGAAGCAGGCGGCGGTCCGAATCCTCGATCAGCGCGGTGCGTTCCTGCTTCGCAAGGCCGTTGAGTCGGTCGGCGACATGATGGGCGTCAGCCGCATCACCATCTACAACTACCTGAACGCCATCGCCGATGACAGCTGATCTGCTGATCCGCAACGCAGGGCTGGTCGCAACGGTCGACTCGGAGCGACGAGAGCTTTCCGGTGGCTGGGTGGCGGTAACCGATGGCCTTGTGTCGGGGGTGGGCACGTCGCTCGACCCGGAGCCGAGTGCGGCGCGCGTGATCGACGCCGACGGCGGGCTCGTCACCCCGGGCCTGGTCAACACCCACCACCATCTCTTCCAGAATCTGACCCGTGCATACCCGCCGATGACCTCGGCGCCTCTGTTCGGCTGGTTGCAGTCGCTGTATCCGCTCTGGACCGACGCAATCGACGAGGAAGCGGAGTACCTCGCGGCCTGGGTGGGGCTTGCCGAGCTGGCTCTCTCCGGATGCACCACGTCGTCTGATCATCACTACCTCCACCCTGTACGGGCGGGTGATCTCCTCGGCGCAGAGATCCGAGCCGCCCGCGATCTCGGCATGCGCTTTCACCCGACGTACGCCTCGATGTCGCTCGGCGAGAGCAAGGGCGGCTTGCCCCCCGACGCCGCGGTGCGCGACGAGGACGACATCCTCGCCGAGTCACAGCGGGCGGTGGAGCGCCACCACGACCCGACCCATGGCTCGATGGTGCAGATTGCGTTGGCGCCGTGCTCACCTTTCACCGTCACCACCGATCTGATGATTCGCAGCGCAGAGCTGGCGGAGCAGCTCGACGTTCGGTTGCACACCCACCTCGCCGAGAACGCGGAGGACGACGAGTTCGCCCTGGCCCGGTTCGGGATGCGGCCGGTCGACTACTACGAGCACTGCGGCTGGATGTCGGACCGCAGTTGGGGTGCGCACGTCGTCATGCCGAACCCGGAGGAAGTGACTCGGCTCGGCGCAGCGGGTGTGGGGATTGCGCACTGCCCGAGCTCCAACATGATCCTGTCTTCGGGTATCGCCCCAGTCGTCGATCTTCGGGCAGCGGGGTGCCATGTCGGTTTGGGTTGCGACGGCTCGTCGTCAGCCGACTCGGCATCGCTGTGGCAAGAGGCTCGGCTCTCGATGTTGCAAGGCAAACTGAAGAGCGGCGCGGCGGCGATGGACGCTCGGACGGCGCTCGAAGTTGCCACCCGCGGTGGTGCCGGCTGCTTGGGTCGGGTTGGTGAGATCGGCGAGTTGTCCGTTGGTGCGGTCGGCGACATTGCCGTGTGGAAGCTCGACGGCCCGATCTTTGCCGGCGTGGTCGAGGACCTCATCGAAGGCTGGTTGCGCACCGGTCCTCATGCGGCATGGCACACCATCGTCGCCGGTCGTTCGATCGTCGAGTCGGGTCTCCTTGTCGCCCCCGACCTCGACGACAAGCTCGCGGCTCATGGCGCTGCTGCCCGCCGATTCCGCCCGGAGTGAGTGTCGCGTCGTCGACGACGAGGATTACTGGGTGACAGTGCCGGGGAGGTCGCCGGCGTTGCGCCAGTCCTCAAGGAAGCCGGCGTAGTCGAGCAAACTGCCGGTGTAGACGAGGTTGCGGACTTTCATGTCCTCGAAGTTCGACTCGTTGTTGTAGTAGCTCGGCGTGCAGTTGATCGAGTACGCACCCATCCGGCCCGCTTGACCGAACAACAGCATCAGCCACTCCTCCTCGGCCTCGACACTCGGCTCGATGCGTTCGATCTCACGCGACACGCATTCATTGATCAGCCACGCCACGTGCTGCGCCGATTTGCCGAGAAAGTGCACGAAGTTCACACCGAAGCCGGCCTGAATGATCGAGATCATCATCATGTTCGGAAAGTCGTGTGAGAGCACGCCGTGCAGTGAGTGAGCGCCGTCGTGCCAGCGCTCGCTCAAGCGCACACCGTCCCGGCCGGCCGGATCGAACCCGAGCCGGGTCTTGAAGTCGGCCATGATCTCGAACCCGGATGCGAACACGATGCAGTCGAGCGGGTAGTCGACCCCGTCGACCACGGCTCCTGCGGCGTTGATCTGCTGGAGGCCCTGCCCGTCGGTGTCCACGAGGTGCACGTTGGGCTGGTTGAACGCGGGCAGGTACTCGTCGTGGAAGGTGAGCCGCTTGCAGTGCTTGCCGTACCACGGCTTCAACTTGTCGGCGGTCTCGGGGTCGTCGACCAGATCGTCGATGCGTTGACGAATACCGTCCATGACCGCGAAGTCGAGCCGGTCGAGCTCGGCCTGTTCCTCGGGCGTGTCGGCCGCCAGCTGCGTGTTGTCCCAGTTGGCCCCGACCCATTCGTCGTTGACCAACACCTCGTCGGGTTTCACGCCGGTCACACAGTGGGTGAAGTTCACCACCCGCTTCTCGTGCCAGCCTTCCTCCTGGGTGGTGAACCAGGTGGCGTCGGTTGGCCCGTTGCCGCGGAACCCGACCGCGGCTGGTGTGCGTTGGAAGACGTAGAGCTCTTTGGCGGTCGCGGCGAGCTTGGGGACGGCTTGCACTGCTGTTGCGCCGGTGCCGACGATGCCGACCCGCTTGTCGGCGAGCTTGTCCATTGGTTCGGTCGGCGAACCGCCGGTGTAGCCGTAGTCCCATCGGCTGGTGTGGAACGCGTGTCCTTCGAAGTCTTCGATGCCGGGGATGCCGGGCAGCTTTGCCTTGTGCAGAATCCCCCCAGCGGTGACGAAGAAGGTGGCGGTGATCTCGTCGTCTCGTGTTGTCGCAATCGACCAGCGACCGGTCTCGTCGCTCCACGTCGCATCGGTGACCTCGGTCTGAAAGATCGCGTGGGGGTACAGATCGAAGTGCTCGCCGATCGTCTGGCAGTACCGGAAGATCTCTGGTGCGCTGGCGTACTTCTCCGACGGCATGAAGCCGGTCTCTTCGAGCAGCGGCAAATAGGTGTAGGACTCGACGTCGCACATGCAGCCCGGGTAGCGGTTCCAGTACCAGGTGCCGCCGAAGTCGCCGCCCTTCTCGATGATTCGGAAGTCGCGTATGCCGTGTTTGGTGAGTTCAACCGCAGTCATCATCCCGGCGAAACCGCCGCCGAGAATCACGGCGGTGAACTCCTCGACGATCGGGTCTCGACGGAAACCCGGCTCGACGTACGGGTCGGTGTCGAAGTCGGCGAACTTCCCCGACAGCAGGTTGTACTGCGTGTCGCCCTTGGGCTTCACTCGCTTGGCTCGCTCCTCGGCGTAGCGATCGCGCGCCGCAGCGATCTGGGCATCGATGTCAGCGGTGTCGTCGGCGGAGTCAGCCATGCCCCGAGTCTGGGGAACCGGTGCGGTCGAGCGCAACTCGACGCGGGCCGAGGCGACTAGCTTCCGGGGCATGTCGCAACGCACCGAGTCGCTACGCGCCCAGATGACCCCGCACGAAAAGGCGATGTTCGTCGCCGGCGTCGACATGTGGCACACCGCCCCAATCGAACGGCTCGGGATCCCGGCCCTGAAGGTGACCGACGGCCCCAACGGTGCCCGAGGTGATGGTCTCATGGGCACCGGCACGCCGACCGCGTGTATTCCGTCGGGTGCCGCGCTCGGCGCGACTTGGGACCCGGCGCTGGTCGAACAGCTTGGCCACCTCCTCGGTGAAGAGGCACGAGCAAAGGGCTCACACGTGCTGCTGGCGCCGACGATCAACCTCCACCGGTCACCGAAGGGCGGCCGCAACTTCGAGTGCTACAGCGAAGACCCACTGCTCACCGGCAAGATCGCCGCCGCGTTCGTTCGCGGCGTCCAGTCGGAAGCGGTTGCGGTCACCGCCAAACACTTCGTCGGGAACGACAGCGAGTTCGAACGCAACACCATCGATTCCCAGATCGACGAACGCACGCTGCGCGAGGTCGCCCTGTTGCCGTTCGAATTGGCGGTCAAGGAGGGCGGTGCATGGGGGTTGATGACGGCCTACAACCGACTCAATGGAACATACTGCTCTGAGCACGAGTGGCTCCTGAAGACGGTCCTGCGAGACGAGTGGGGATTCGACGGCTTTGTCGTCACCGACTGGTTTGCGAACGGTTCAACGTCCGGATCGGTCACCGCGCAGATGACCCTCGAGATGCCCGGGCCAGGCCGGTTCTACGGTGAAGCGCTCGTTGCGGCCATGGAGGCCGGTGAGGTCGAGGAAACCGCGGTCGATGCCCTGGTCGACGATCTGCTCGTGCTCCTCGAACGAACCGGTGCGCTCGATGGGCGGGGCAACGAGCCAGAGAAGCCGCTCGACCGGCCCGAAGATCGGGTGCTGAATCGCCGCGCCGCGGCCGCAGGGTCGGTGTTGTTGCGCAACGACGGGATTTTGCCGCTCGATCCGGGTTCTCTCGGGTCGGTTGCCGTGATCGGTCCGAATGCTCGCAACGCCAAAGTGATGGGCGGCGGTTCTGCGACCGTGCGGGCGTATCACGACACGTCTCCACTCGATGCGCTCGAGGCGCGATACCCCGATCTCGACATCCGGTTTGCCCAAGGCGCCGACATCGACCGGACGGTGCCACCGATCGCTCGGCCGCTCCTGGACGGGACGACGACGGTCGAATATCGCAACGGATGGAGCTTTGACGGTACGGCCGATGCCGTCGGACATGAGGGGCGGACGTCGCTGCTTGCGTTCGGGTCGCCGGTCGACGGAATCGATGCGGAACGATGGAGCGCACGCATCACGGCCACGATCGTGCCGGAGGTGGATGGGCCTCACGTCTTCACGCTCACCGAGTCGGGGCGGGCCATCTTGCGGGTCGATGGCGAGGTGGTGATCGATGCCACCGATTCCAACATCGAGCGCGGCGACGCCTTCTTCGGGTTCGGCTCGATCGAACTGTCAGCGCAGGCCACGCTCACCGCCGGCCGAGCGACCACCGTCGAGATCGACTTCACCAACGAGGGAGCGATCTTGTTGTCCGGCGTGATCGTCGGTGCTCGACCGCTCGTTGAACGGGACTTGATCGGCGACGCCGCTCGTTTGGCAGCCGAATGCGACGTGGCTCTCGTGGTCGTCGGCACGAACGACGACTGGGAGACCGAAGGCCGCGACCGGGACCTGTGGGAGCTCCCCGGGGGCCAGCCCGAACTCATCCGGTCCGTGGCAGCTGCCAACCCGCGCACCATCGTCGTGATGAACGTGGGTTCGCCTCATGCGGTCGACTGGATCGACGAACCCGCTGCGGTTCTCAGTGTTGGCTTCGCCGGCCAGGAGCTGGGTGAAGCGGTGGTCGACATGGTGACCGGTTTGCTCGAACCCTCGGGGCGGGCACCGACAACCATCGGCGCCCGCTACGAGCATTTCGCCGCCTTCACGAACTACCCCGGCGAGAACGGTGTCGTTCGCTACGGAGAGGGCGTGTACTGCGGCCACCGCTGGCACGACGCGCTTGGCATCGAACCAGCCGTTGCGTTCGGATCTGGGCTCGGTTACACGACCTTCGAACTCAGCGACATGCCCTCGTCGATCACGTTCGATGACGGTGCGTCAATCGACGTCACCGTGACCAACACCGGAGACCGCCGGGGGAGTGAGGTGGTGCAGGCCTACGTCGAGCCGCCAACCGGTCCGGTGCCGCGACCGGTCCGCGAGTTGAAGGCCTTTGCGAAGGTCACCCTCGATCCTGGTGAGTCGATGACCGTCACCCTCGATCTCGACGCTCGGGCGTTCGCATCGTTCGATCCGGGCGACCCGGTGTATGCCGAGCTGGCGGCGAACAGCCTCGTCCCCGCCGGTGGTGGCGGCCGACACCGAGAGGCGGCGGGTTGGTACATCGACCCAGGCGACTACCTGATCCATCTCGGTCGTTCGTCTCGAGAGTTCGCTGGCGCGTGCACCATGTCGATGGACGTCGAGCTTCGCCTCGACGTTTGATCGTGAGCCCGTCCCGGTTCCGACTGCGTCAGCTCTCTTCGGTCGGGAGTTCGAGCTCGATCAGATGGTCGACATCGAGGATCAAGAGGATCTCGTCGTCCAGGCGGTAGGCGCCGAGGATTGCTTGCGTGGCCTCGTCGTGCATCGTGGGCGGCGGTTCTTCGAACCGGTCTGCTTCGATGTCGAGTACGTCGCCGATCCGGTCGACGAGCAGCGAAACCGGTTCGTAGCTCGACCGAACCACGACATGGGTTGGGTTGGGGTTCGGCTCGTCGCTGTCGTCGGTCATCTCTCCGAGTCGGGTCCGGAGGTCGAGCGTCGTCGCGATCTGGCCGCGAAGGTTGATCAAGCCGCTGACCGCCTCGGGCGCATGCGGCACTGGCGTGATGTCGGCGTGATACAACACCTCTTGCACGTCGAGGACGTCGACACCGAACAGCAACTCGCCGAGGCGAAAGGTGCAGACCTGCAGACCGGTGTGGATCTGGGTGGCGGTCATGATGCGGCTCCTGTGAGGTTTTCGGGCTTCTCGGACAACGGCACATAACGCTGGATCAGGGCGAAGAGGTCGAGCACGTCGACGACGTGGCCCTTGACGATGGCCGTCTCGGTGTTGCCTTCGGCGTTCCAGCGAATCTCCGGGTCGGACACAATGTCGAGGACGCGGTCCACGGCGATCCCGACGGACACGCCATCGACCTTGCACACCACGACGTTGACGCGGTCTCGATCGGCGAACGCTGAGCGTCCGCGGCCGGTCTGTGGTCCAAGATCCAAGAGCGGCATGATCTCTCCGCGGTACTGCACGATGTTGCTGTTGGCGCTCGACTCGACTCGATCGGCGGCGAACTCTTCGAGCCGGTCGATCTGACTGAGCGAGAGCGCAGCCTCGGAGCCATCGCCGAGCGACACCGTCAGGATCGTGCGATCATCGACGCCCCGGTCAGCGTTCTCGAACAGGTCAGCCGCCTCCTCGAGTGCCGGAGAACCCGCTGACAGGACTCGACTGGCGTTGGCGATGCCGGTGACATCGAGGATGAGGGCAACGGAACCGTCGCCCATGATCGTGGCGCCGGAGAAGCGGTCGATGTCTTTGACCGAACGACCCAGTGGCTTGACCACGATCTCTTCGGTGTCCTCGATCGCGTCCACGACGAGACCGAACGCATGGCCTTCGGCCCGGAGGACGACGATGCTCGTCCCAACCCCTCGCTCAACCGACTCCGCGCTGAGTTGCTCTCGAAGATCCACGATCGGCAACAGCCGGTCGCGGAGTCGAAAGACCGGTACGCCGCGAACCTCTTCGATGCGTTCGCCGACGTCGAGTCGGACGAGTTCCTGCAGACTGAGTTGGGGCACGGCATATCGGGTGCCGTCGCACTGCACGATGATCGCCTGGATGATCGCGAGGGTGAGCGGGATCGTGATGCGGAAGGTTGTGCCTTCGCCGGGCGACGTCTTGACCTCGACGGAGCCGCCGATCCGTTCGATGTTGGTCCGTACAACGTCCATACCGACGCCTCGACCGGAGACGTTGCTCACCGCCTGGGCGGTGGAGAACCCGGGTCGGAAGATCAACTGGATGGCCTGCGCGTCGGTCATTCGGTCGGCTTCGTCGGCGGTGATCAAGCCTTTCTCGACACACTTGACCCGCATGACATCAGCACTGATACCGCGTCCATCGTCGGCGATTTCGATGTGGACCTGCCCGGCTTCGTGCCAGGCCGAGAGCTTCAGGACACCTTCGGCGTCCTTGCCTGCATCGCGGCGTTCGGTGGGCGACTCGATCCCGTGGTCGGCCGTGTTGCGGACCATGTGGGTCAGCGGGTCCTTGATGGCCTCGAGAATCGTGCGGTCGAGCTCGGTCTCTTCACCGTGCATCTCGACACGAATCTGCTTGTCGAGCTGCCCGGACAAGTCTCGGATGACGCGAGGAAGCTTGTTCCACACATTGCCGATGGGCTGCATGCGGGTCTGCATGAAGCCTTCCTGGAGTTCGCTCGTGATCAGGTTGAGTCGCTGCGCTGGCGCCGTGAACTCCTTGAGGTGTTCGAGTCCAGCCAGCTGCATGATCTGATTGCGGGAGAGCACGAGCTCACCCACCAGGTTCATCAGTTCATCGAGTACGGCGACATCGACTCGAATGGAGCCGCTGCCTTCGCTGCCGCGTTGTTTTGCGGCCGCCTGATCGACTTCGGCCTGGGAGGTGCGCCCGTCTGCGACGAGGATCTTTCCGAGCTTTCGGTGGTCGCCGAACTCCTCTTGGCGAGTGGCGGCGAACTCGACGTCGGTCCGGTCGACCGCGCCGGTGCTCACGAGCAGGTCACCGATCCGGTTCGAGTCGTCGGTCGCAGTGGTCTCGTCGGTCGCAGTGGTGTCGTCGGCGGCGACGGGGACGGCGGCCTCGGGCTGGTCGGTCTCGTTGGTCTCACTGGTTTCGCTCGTCGGGGCCTCGGTCATCTCCGCCGGCGCCGCCGGTGTGGCTTCGACCGGTCCGTCGTCGGTGGTGGTCGTCGAGCCTTCCTCGCCGGCTGCAAGCCCCTCGAGACGAGCGATGAGCTCGGTACTGTCGTGGGTCCCTTCGGCGCCTGTCGACTCGATCTGTTCGAGAATCAATCGAATCCGGTCGGCGGTTGCGAGCAAGGCGTCGGTGATCGCCTGGTTCATCGAGAGCGCACCCTCTCGAAGCTGGCTCATGAGGTTCTCACCCCGGTGGGCAACGATCTCGAGTTGCTCGAAGCCGAGGAATCCACACGTGCCTTTGATGGTGTGAAGGGTCCGGAATGCCTCCTTCAGGGTCATCTCGTCGTCGGGGGTCGACTCGAGCGTCACGAAGTTGTGTTCGAGTTGGTCGAGCCCTTCGAAGGCTTCGACCAGGAACTCTTCGATGATGTCGTCATCCATGGTGATGTCCCTGTTGTGGTTTGGGGTTCGTCGCGCCGGTCGCTACCGGTGACGAGTGCGGGGTGGGTCAGGTTGTGCGTGGGAGTGGTGGGTGGTGCGTGTGATCAGCGGTAGTTGCTCGCGAGGGCGGTGAGTTCGTCGGCCATCGCGGCCATCTCCTCGGCTGAGGTGCGGGTCTCGACGGTCGTGGAGCGGGTCGACTCGGCGGCGGCAGCAACGTGTGAGATCGACGTACTGATGTCTTGGGAGCCGGTGGCCGCGTCCTCGACGCTGCGGCCGATCTCTTGGGTAGTGATCGACTGCTCTTCGACTGCGGCGGCGATGGTCGCGGAGATCTGATTGATGCGATCGATGATCTCGCCGATGTGTTCGTTGGCGCTGACGGCACCGGCGGTGTCGGTTTGGATCGCTTGGATTCGAGCCGCGATCTCCTCGGTGGCAACCGCGGTCTGGTTGGCGAGATCCTTGACTTCGCTGGCGACGACGGCGAATCCCTTGCCTGCCTCGCCGGCCCGGGCTGCTTCGATCGTGGCGTTCAACGCGAGCAGGTTGGTCTGCTCGGCGATCGATGAGATCACCTCGATGACAGCACCGATCTGTTCTGATGATTCGCCCAGCTTGCCGATCGAGCTGGACGACGCACGGGCGAGGTGAACCGCCTCGCCGGCGACCGCAGCGGCTTCGCTTGCGCTTGCGGAGACCTCACGGATGGTCGAGTTCACCTGTTCGACGGCCGAGGCCACCGACGCCACGCTCATGCTGACGTTCTCACTGGTGCCTGACGAGCTCTTGGCCTGGTCAGAGGTGAGCGTGGCGCTCTCGTTCATGCTGCTCGACATCTGGGTGAGACGTTCCGACGCGCTCTGCAGCCCCTCCGCAGAGTCCTTCACCCGTGTCACCATGGTCTTCACCGACTCGCCCATCCGGGAGAACGAGGTGGCGAGATCGCCGAGTTCATCGTTGCTGGTCACGGTGATCTCGGTTTCGGAAAGGTCGCCGCTGGCGATTCGATCGGCGTGACGCTCCATGCGGCGAATCGTCGTCGAGATGCGGTTGGCGACCCAGAGCCCAACGGCGAAGACGGCCAGCGTGAAGACGGCGGCGATCCACGCGGCGCGCTCTCCGGAGTCCGTGGTGGAGTCCACACTGCTGCTGAAGTCCGCGTGGTTGGGGACGTAGATCTCTTCGACGATCGGATCGATCACGTCCCGGACACCGTTGAAGAGTTCGCGGCTTGCGGCGACATCCGCGATGAGTGCCGGGTCCGGTGCCCGCTCGCCCGCGGCCAGACGTTCAGCAAGGTCGTCGGTCGCGGCGACCCAGGCGGATCGCGCCGCATCGAATGCTGGCCACCGAGCCTGCTCGTCGCCGAGCCCACGAGCGGTTGCCTTGTACTCGTCCCACCGGCTTTGCGTCTGATCGCGGTTGCCCGCGTAGTCGTCGAGCAGCGCTGCGATCGCAGCCGGCGAGGCTGTCACCATCTGTTCGATGGCGATTTGAGCTTGATAGGCGTCGCGGTCGATGTTGAGCAAGAGTGCTTCGGCCGGTGCGTCGGCATCGACGAAGTCATGGACCTTGTCGTTCACCTCGGCCGCCTTCGAGGCCTCCCAGAACGACACCGAAATCGATACGACCACGACAGCGGCGAGGCAGACGCCGATCTTTCGTCCGACGGTTGGTCGCACGATGCTGGAAAGCGCGGAGGAATTCATTGCTGGGCCTTGAAATCTGCTGGTGGAGGGAAGGTGAGTGCAGTCTCGGTACGACGGAAGGCCGGATAAGAACCGGTGCCGATCGTCGTCACGAGGTGGGTTCGAGGTGGTAGGCATCGACGAGATCGGCGAGCTCGTCGGCAATCGATGTTGTGTTGCTGGCAGCTGATTGAGCGTTCGATCCGGCCTGCAGCGTGTCGGCCGCGGCGGCGGTGACCTCTTCCATCGTCGTGCGAATTGCGGTTGTGCCGTCGGCTGCAACACCGATCGAGCCGCGGATCTCGTCGACCGCCGACGTTTGGTCGGAGACGGCCTCGGAGATCGATGCGTTGATCTCGTTGATTCGGTGGATCGTGTCGGCGATCTTGCCGTTGGCATCGACTGCCGTGGCGACATCACGTTGAATCGTGTCCACCCGCTCGCTGATTTCCTGGGTCGCATTGGCGGTCTGGCTGGCGAGTTCCTTCACCTCGGTCGCAACGACGGCAAATCCCTTGCCTGCGTCGCCCGCTCGGGCCGCTTCGATGGTGGCGTTGAGCGCCAGCATGTTCGTTTGCTCGGCGATGGCATTGATCGTGTCGATCACCTCGCCGATGCGGTTTGACGATTCACCCAACTGCTCGATCGATGCGGTCGACTCGCCCGCGATTTGCACGGCGTCGTCGGCAACCCGATTGGCGGTTGCTGCTCGATCGGCGACCTGGCGGATCGAGTTGTCCATGGTGGTGATGGCGTCGTTCGCTCGCCCCATCGACTCCCCGACGTTGGCGCACAGCTCGTTGGCGACCTGAGCTTGAGACGCGGCCTGCTCGGCTTGGGAGGTGACGGCGCCCGACATCATCGCGAGATCGTGAGCGGTGTCACCGAGGCGGCCCGACGATGCCTGGAGATGACGGACCGACGCGCCCGTGGCTTCGGCCATGTTGGCGAAACCTCGGGTGAGGCGAGCGATGTCATCGTTGCCGACGGGTTCAGGAACCTCGACGGCGAGATGGCCCTTGGCGATCGAGTCGGCGACATCGGCGAGATGGCGCAGACGCCGGACATGGTCGAGGGTCGTCCACGCCGCAACGGCGAGCGTCGCCAGCCCGGCGAAGAGGGCGAAGGCCAAGGATCGGTTGTACGTGCTCGATGCGCTGGCTGCTGCGGCTTGGGCGCTTGAGATGATCGCATCGGCCTGGAAGTCCTCGACCCCTTTGAGCAGGTTGATGCGGGCCGTGATCGTGTCGAACCAGTACTCCGGTTCCTCGCCGTAACCGTCGAAGGCCGGGTCGTTGACGTCGGTTTCGAGCGCAATGGCTTCCATGCGTGCGACTTCAGCCACGATCGGATCGGCCTGGGCCGTCTCGAAGGTCGCCAGGGTGGCGTCGTCGGCAAGGTCAGAGAAGAGGTCGAGGTAGGAGGCTTGGGCGGAGACCAAGGCGACGATCGCGTTGATTTGGCCCGGCACCGGCTCACCGCGGGCGAACAACGACGAGACCTGGGCCCGTTCGATGCCGGTCCGCTCCTTGGCGTTGAGGAAGGTGGCGTAGGTGATGATCGCGCCTTTGCGCGCCGGGTCTTTCGAGTACGTCGCCGTGGCGGCGACCGCATCCAGGAGCTCGCTGTTCATCGCGGTGTAGAACCCGATCGATTCGGGAGCGGTCACCGCAAGGTCCCAGGCCAACGCGCGCTGCTGATCGAGCTGAGCCACCGATGCCAGCGGGGCCTGCAGAACCGCGATCAGGTCGTCGGGCAGGTCGCCTTCGTGTTGGTCGAAGAACTCGAGGAACGCCGTGCGCGGGCCGTCGGTGGTGTCGCGTTGGGCGGGCAGTTCCTCGAGGAATCGCTCGCCGCCGGATCCGAGGTACAGCGCCGTTGCGCCCCGCTCTTTCTGCGTCTCGTGAAGCAGGTCGCCGATGCGAACGCTCAGCAGAGCCAGCGTTTCTGACTGTTCTGCTTCGGCTCGTTGGTCGGCCTGGCGACCGATGTTGATGCTGGCGAAGACGACCATGCCCAGCAGGGGCACGATCGCGAGCGCCGCGAATCGCACGCGCAGGGGAATGTGGAATCGCGCCGTTGGCGACTGCGGGGCAATCTCGGTCATTGGGTCCGTCATCCTTCCGAGGGTCCCTGGAAGGCTCGGCGATCTGCGCTGCGGTATGAGAGAGCCAACGTCGGATCTTCGGCCGTGGGCCCGCTGATGATGCTCGCAGGGGACGAGACGGGAACCGTCAGACGGTGGGGGTCGAGAGCCCTCGCAGTCCCTCGAGGACCCGGCTCGGCGTGAGTGGGAACGAGTCGAACCACACGCCGGTCGCGTCGTGGACCGCCGCGATCAATGCTGGTGCATAGGCGATGAACGGCATCTCGGCGACGCCGCGGGCACCGAACGGACCGAGCGGATCGGCGAACTCGAGGATCTGGCTGTCGACCTCGAGGGGGATGTCACCGATACCGGGAATCAAGTAGCCCGAGAAACGGGGGTTGGTGATGAAGCCATCGACAAGTTGAAGGTCTTCGCTGAGCGTGTAGCCATGCGCTTGCACCACTGCGCCTTCGATCTGGCCCTGCACGAGTCGAGGGTTGATCGCGGCGCCGACGTCGTGAGTTGACGTGACCCGGTCGACTCGAATGTGACCGGTGTCGATGTCGACCGTGACCTCGACACACTGCGCGAGGTAACCGATACAGAAGTTGGGGGCGCCAGTCCCCGTGTCAGCGTCGAGTGCTTCGGTTGGTGGCGGTGTGTAGCGAAAGAAGCCGCGAGCCGGCCGGCTGCCGTCTCGCCATGCTTTCTCGGCCTCCTCTGCGGCCCCGAGGATCGAGTTGCCGGCCATGAACGTCAACCGGCTCGCCGATGCTGACCCCGGGTCGCCCGATGTCGCGGTGTCGCTGAAGTGCCCGTCGACGAGATCGAGTTCGACGCCCGTGGCGTCAGCGGCGATCTGCAACATTGCGTGGTGATGCCCCTGCCCGACCTCGGCCCCTCCGTGATAGAGGTCGACGTGCGTCGGCGTTTCGTCGTCTGGCGAACCGTGGAGCACGATCTCTGCTTCGCACCGTTCCGGGAAGCCAAACGAGAAGCCGACGTTCTTGAAGCCGGCTGCGAAGCCCCTACCGTTGCGGAGTGCGTCCGGCGCGGACGGCAGCGATGCAATGGGCGAGAATGGCTCGGGTTCGCCGAAGGGCTCGCCGAGGTCGGCTCGCATCGAGCACGCCGTGATGACCTCGCGGATACTGACACCGTCCGGCATGGGGGCTTGGGTGATGCTCGCGTCGCCGTCTCGGAGCGCATTGCGGAGCCGAAGCTCGACCGGGTCGATACCGAGGCGCTCCGCCAGTTTGTTCAGTGCCGTTTCGATGGCGAAGTGCCCCTGTGGGCCACCGAAGCCGCGAAATGCGCCGCCCGGCACGCTGGTCGTGTAGATCGCCCGTGAGTCGATGCGGGCGTTGGGTATCCGGTACGGGCCCGCGACCGACAGGTGGGCGTTGCCGAGCACCTTGTTGGACGTGTAGTTGTACGCGCCGGCATCGAGATCGACGTCGGCCTCGAGGGCGGTGATTTCTCCCTCGCTGGTTGCTCCGAGTCGTAGTCGGATACGCCCGCGGTGACGTTTGTGGTGGCCAACGATCGATTCTTCCCGCGACCAGCGACAGTGGATGGGTCGGTGCTCGCCGCGCTCGGCAAGCCTCAGTGTGGCGAGCCCGAGCGCGATCTGGATCGACATGTCTTCTTTGCCGCCGAACGCACCGCCGACCGCTTTGTAGACAATGCGGACCTGGGCCTCGGGTAGGCCGAGCACGTGGGCAACTTGTTCGCGATCTTCGGTTGTCCATTGGCCGCCGACCTCGATCGTGACCCGCCCCTCGTCGTCGATGTAGGACGTACCCGCCTCGGGCTGCAGGTAGGCGTGTTCTTGGTGGGGCACCTCGTAGGTGTCGTCGACGACGACGTCAGCGACCGCCCAGCCGAAGTCGATGTCACCTTTGCGGATCTTGAGGTGGTGGTAGGCGTTGGTGTCGAGGCCGTTCTCGGGGTGGAGGAGGGGGGCGGCCGGTTCGAGGGCCTGATCGATGTCGGTCACAAGCGGGAGGTCTTCCCAGATGACGTCGAGGGCGGCCGCGCCCGCTCGCGCTGCGGCGGCCGTCTCCCCGATCACGACGGCGATCTGGTCAGCTTCCCACCGGCTGATCGATGCGTCGACGGGCGCCATGCCGGTGTGATCGACGCCGACGAGCGCCGGCTGGTCGAGCATGGTCAGCCCGTACTCGTTGACCGGCGCGTCGGCGGCGGTGATGACGTCGACGACGCCATCGATGGCCCGGGCGGCTGTGGTCGACATTGAGATCATGCGGGCGTGGGCGCGTCCGGAGAACACGATCACCGCGTGCAGTGCCTCGGGCGGCACAACGTCGGCGGCGTAGGCCGCGGAACCGTCGACTTTCGCCGCGGCGTCGCGTCGGACGGAGGAGTGGCCGACGCTCATGGCTCGAGTTCCACCGGCACGACGCTTGCTCGTTGCACGGCCTGCATGATCGGGTAGTAGCCGGTGCACCGGCAGAGGTTGCCGGCAAGGCCGAGACGGATGTCATCGACCGACGGATCCGCAAGTTCATCGATCAGGGTTGCGCCGGCAACGATGAAACCGGGAATGCAGAAACCGCACTGCACGGCGAACTCGTCGATGAATGCCTGCTGCAGCGTGTGGGGTTGGTGGGCGGTGCCGAGCCCTTCGACGGTGGTGACGGAGCGGTCGGCGGCCTGTGCCGCGGGCACCAGACAGCTCATGACCGCGTCACCGTCGAGCTGCACGGTGCATGCGCCGCATTCGCCCTCCGCACAACCTTCCTTTGCACCGGTGAGCGCGAGCTCCTCGCGGAGCCAGTCGAGCAGTGTGCGAGATGCACCTCGTGGGCCGGCCTGTTCGGCACCGTTGACCGTGATCGAAATGACGGCACGGTCGCTCGTGTCCGCTGCCGGAACGCGGACCGGGCGTTCCTGGTTGGTGAGGCGTGGCACCCGCCCGGGCCATCGGCTGGCGGCGGCGTCGTCACGGAGGGCTTCGAGGGCCCGCCGGACCAGTGTCGGAACGAGCGCCCTGCGGTAGCTGGCGGTCGCACGCACATCGTCGAGCGGAGTGATGGCAGCAGCCGCTTGCTGCGCGCACGTCTCGATCGTGTCGTCATCGAGTGTGTGGTTGATCAGATTGCGTGCCGCGTTGGGGAGAAGTTCAACGCGGGCGGCAACGCTGCCGATCGCGATTCGGGCATCTCGGACGATGCCGTCGCTCGTCCGGTCGATCACGATCCCGAGGTGCACCACCGAGATCGCTTGGGCGGCCCGGTTTCCCAGCTTGACCCAGATCCCGATGGTCGTGTCGTCGAGGCTCGGGAATTCGATCGCCGTGATGATCTCGCCCGGCTCGAGCGCCGTTGTGCGAAAGCCTGTCACGAAGTCGTCGAGGCGGATGGTCCGCTCGCCTTGCACCGAACGAACCGTCACCAATGCGTCGAGTGCAAGGAGCGCGGAGATGGTGTCGTTGGCAGGGCTGGCGGTTGCCAGGTTGCCGGCGATCGTCGCTCGGTTGCGGAGCTGGGCCGACCCAACTTCGAGACACGCCTGGGCGAGCGGTAGCGCCACGATCGGGAGTTCGGGATGGCCGACAACATCGTTGTGGGTGGTGAGGGCCCCGAGTCGGACCATGCCGCGTTCGACGGTGATGCCGTCGAGCTCTCCGATGGCGGTGAGGTCGAGCAGGGTGACCGGTTCACCCGGGCCGCCTCGATGGAGGTCGAGCAGGAGATCGGTTCCGCCGGCGATGGGCTTGATCGTCGGATCGGCATCGAGCGCGGCGAGCGCATCGTCGAGCGACGTCGGCCGGATGATCCGGTCGATCGATCGCCCGAGGCGCTGGACGGGATGGAGGCAGTCAACCGTCATTGACAGATTGTAAACCTGCGGGGCGGTCGGTGGAGAAGGCGTCGACGGACAGTCTTCAGACGATGGAAATGGTTGATCGGCGCGTCAGTCGGTTGGCAAGGAGGCATCGACCCACGCCAACGCCGTGTCCAACGTGTCGAAGGTCTCGACCTCGAGGTCGACCACAACGGACCGGACCAGGTCGACGAAGTCGGCCACCCGAGCCGCGGTTCGTGGTGATCGGACGATGGCGATCTTGAAACCGCGAGGAAGTCGCAGGTCCCGGACTGTGCGCGCGAGGAGATGCATCACATCGAGTTCCTCGGTTCGAGGGAGTACGAGCGGAGAGTCCGAACCCGAGACATCGGCGATGAGATGGGCCCAGTCAGGGTTGTCGATGAGGAGTCCCAGCACGGCCAGGCCGTCGTCCTCGGTGACGGAATCCGAACCGATGGCCAAGCCACCCGTCGATGTGGCACGAATCTCGAAGGGCATGGTGAAAAGACTTCCCCGGCTGCGACCGAACCAGCTGCCGTCAGCGCTGATGGGGCAGCACCGTATCAGTCAGCTCGCTGACACAAGACCCGACGGCACAGGACCCGAGGGCGCCAACGAGGACTGGCCGTTGGGATCGTGCCAGCATGGCGGCCATGTCGTTTCGTCGAATCATGTCGATCCTGTTGGTTCTCGTGCTCATCGCTGCCGCATGCGGCGATGACGACGGCGGATCCGACGACACGGCGGGAGCAGGTGCGAGCACGCAAGCGTCGACCACGACGACGGGAACCGCGTCAACGACAACCGAGGCGACCGACACCACCACGACGACAGCGCCAACGACGACCACGGCCGCGCCCACCACAACCACGGCGGCGCCGGCTCTACCAGAGCTCGGCAGCGTCGGTCTCGGGCCCTACGGGGTCGGGGTGCAGACGATCACCATCACCGACGGGACACGAAACCGGCCGCTGACCGTCGACGTGTGGTTCCCGCTGGCTGACGACAGCGCCGGCGACCTGGTGCAATACACCTTCGTCACGGGCGACTTCTTCGAGTCGGCGCGGGCACTCGCCGTCGACGTGTCGTCGGCGTCGACCGATGGTCCGTTCCCGCTCGTTGTCTACTCGCACGGCTCGGGCGGCATTCGCTACATCCACTCCGACTACACCGAGACGATCGCCAGCCATGGCTATGTGGTTGTCGCCCCGGACCACACCGGCAATACATCGGTGGAGCGGGTGCTGGGCACGGCCGACGATGCAGAGCTCATCGCGTACAACCGACCGCTCGACGTCATCACGGTCATCGACGCCATGGTCGACCCGGCCAACGCCGAGGCTGGACCCTATGCCGCGCTCGTCGACCCGGAGTCGATCGCGGTGACCGGCCACAGCTTTGGCGGCTACACCACCTATGCCGTTGCGTCGGGTACCACGGGGAACCCGAACGGCGACACTCCCGCCGACGATCGCATCGATGCCCTCATCCCCCTTGCGCCTGCGGTCACGGGTCTGTTGCCCGACGACACCCTCGCGTTGATCGATCAGCCCACGCTCATCATCGTCGGCGCCGACGACAAGACAACCCCTGTCGACCCGCACGTCGAGGACGCATGGGAAGCATCCAATGCGGTGGGGCACTACCGAGTCGAGCTCATCGCCGGTGAGCACCAGTCCTTCACCGACTTGTGCGACTACGTCGAGGTTCTGCCCGGCCGCGAAGGTGCTACCGAGATCGTCGTCGAGACGATCACGCTGATGGCGCAGGAGGGCTGCTCGGACGGAGACATGCCGATCGAACGAGTCAAGGAGCTCACCAACACGTTTGCGGTGACGTTCCTCGAGAGCGTCTTCGGTGACGGCGAGATGATCACGGCCGATACCAACACGCTTCCCGACGACATCGTTTTCGCCGCCAAGTGATCACGACGCGAAGCTGTCTCGCGGTGGAACACGAGGGGGGAATATGAGCGATGGGTTCGATCAGGATCGGCTTCGGCGGGTCGCGGCCCTGGCTGATCGCTATGTCGCAGACGGGAAGTTCGCGGGTGCGCAGGTCCAGGTCGCCCACCGTGGCGAGGTTGCGCTTCGGCACACCGTTGGCCGAGCCGATGTGGCGACCGACCGACCTCTTGCTGACGATGCGCTGTATCGCATCTATTCGATGACGAAACCGATCACGTCGGTTGCGTTGATGCAGCTGTACGAGCAGGGCGACGTGCTGCTCGAGGATCCGGTGGCGGCGTACATTCCGGAGTTCGCCGAACCTCAGGTCTATGTCGGCGGTTCGCTGACCGCACCTCAGACCCGGCCGGCGCAGACGGTGATGACCGTGAAGGATGTGCTCGCGCACACCTCCGGTCTGACCTATGGCTTCTTCTTCCAGAACAATGTCGATGCGATGTATCGCGACGACAATCTCGGCAACTTCGGCCTTCCCGAGGTGACGCTCGAGGAAGGCATGAAGCAACTGGCGGCCAAGCCGCTCGTCTTCGATCCGGGCACGGCATGGAACTACTCGATGTCAACCGACGTGTGCGGTCGGCTCGTGGAGGTGCTTTCGGATTCCTCGCTCGATACGTATCTGAACGAGCACGTCCTTGGGCCCCTCGGCATGATCGACACGGCGTTCGACGTTCCGGCCGACAAGGCCGACCGGTTCACCTCGAATTACATGCGGACGGCAGCGGCCGACCTCACGCTCGTCGAGAGTTTCGATTCCAGCCGGTATCTGCAGCCGGCGACCTTTCTCTCCGGGGGCGGTGGGCTGGTCTCGACGATCGACGACTACCAGCGCTTCGTCGACATGTTGGGCAACGGCGGTGAACTCGACGGCCACCGGATCATCGGCCGCAAGACCCTTGAGTACATGACCCTCAACCACCTGCCCGGGGGCAAGACGCTGAACGAGCTCGGCCAGTCGACGTTCTCCGAAGCGGTGATGGATGGCATGGGGTTCGGCCTCGGCTTCTCGAGTCTGGTCGACCCCGCTCGCAACGGCGCTGTCAGTTCGTTCGGGGAGTTCGCGTGGGGCGGTGCCGCGAGCACCGCCTTCTGGGTCGATCCGGTCGAGGAGGTCACGTGCGTGTTCATGACGCAGTTCATGCCGAGCTCCGCCTATCCGATACGTCGGGAACTCAAGGCGACCGTCTATCAGGCCTTGCGCTGATCGCCCGACTACCGTCCGGCCATGCGTGTTGCCGGAGTTCAAGCTGCGCCGGTCTGGCTCGATCGGGAAGCCACGACCTCGCTCGTGATCGATTCGTTGCATGAGGCGGCAGCGGGTGGAGCCGAGCTGGTGGCGTTCCCGGAGACCTTCATCGCCGGCTACCCGGCGTGGGTCGACATCACCGACGCCTCCGCATGGGAAAAGGCCGATCAACAGGATGCGTTCCGCTGGTATGTCGAGTCGGCGGTCGACATCGACGGTGGCCAACTCGACGCGGTGACCACTGCCTGTCGCGACCTTGGCGTGTTCGCATATGTCGGCGTGGTCGAACGGGCGGCGTCGGCGGAATCGGTGTACTGCTCACTCGTGGCGATCGACCCAGCCGACGGCATCGTTGGCGTCCATCGCAAGCTGAAGCCGACGTTCGGCGAACGCATGGTGTGGAGTGATGGCGATGGCCATGGGCTTCGGGTTCACGAAACGAACGGCTGGCGAGTCAGCGGGTTGAACTGCTGGGAGAACTGGATGCCGCTCGCTCGCACGGCCATGTACGCCCAAGGAACGCAGCTCCACGTCGCCGTGTGGCCGGGATCCACCCAACTCACGGAGAGCATCACGCACTTCATCGCCATGGAGGGACGGTGCCACGTGCTGTCTGTCGGTGCTGTCCTGCGGGAGGAACACATTCCCACCGACTTCCCGCTGCGCAACGAAATGCTGGCCATGCGCAACCGCTACTACAACGGCGGCACGATGATCTGTGCGGCGGGCGGCGAGGTGGTTGCCCAAGCCGAACGCCATGCCGAGGTGATCGTCTTCGCTGATCTCGAGCTCGCTGACGTCCATCGCGCCCGCCACAACTTCGATCCGGCCGGCCACTACTCGCGGCCCGATGTTCTCGATCTCCGCGTCGATCGCCGTCGCCTCGACCCGGCGACGTTTGTGGACAGATCGGTCGATCCGTCCTGATTTGATCGGTCGCCTCTCTGGATCAGTGCGCGTCGCCTGCGAGGTGGCGCATGGCGAGGCGGTACCGGGTATCGGGACCGTTGTGTTCGATGTAGCAGCCTTGGAGGTGCCGGAGGCCCGACGTCGGGTCGAACGAAGTTCGTCCGTGCAAGACCCGATGGTTGTCCATGAACATGAGGTCGCCGGTCCCCAGTCGGAACGCCACCTGGTGCGCTCGGTCGTCCATCCACGCAGCCAGCCAGCGTCGGCCCTCGTACCACGAGTCGAGGTCGACACCGTCGACCGGAACGGGAAGGTCGAGCTTGGTGTTGAATCGCAGTTGACGGAACCGTCCGGTCGGGTCGAGTTCGATGACAGGTCCCGAGTCGACGACGACGTCGCTGCCCATGTCGTAGCGGAACTCGACGTCGGTGGTGGCCAGGACGTGGTGAAGGTCAGGCCGCGTTTGCCGGAGCGCTTCGGTCGCGGCGAGTCCGTCGACGAGCACGGAGTCGCCACCCTCGGCCTCGTTCGCCAGACAATGAAGGAGCTGCAGGCCCGGCTGGGCTTTGCGGTACGGCTGGTCGGTGTGCGCCTTCAGTTCGATCGCCGTGTATGCCAGGTCGGTCGGTTTGGGCTCGGTGCGGACGTTGAAGACCCACCCGAAGTTGTTGCCGGAGATGTACCCGATGTGGTTGGCGATCTCGGCCACGGTGCCCTCGACCGTCGGCGTGTTGGTGATGATCACGAACCCGTGACGGGCGAAGTCGGCGAGGAACGATGCGGTGGCAGCGGCGACCCCGGGTTCGGCGAGCGAGCCGGCGATCGTTGGCCACGAGACGGTCGGGAACGGTGCGGTGTGGCTCCATGCGACGGGAGCGGGCGGTGCCTCAGGGTCGTCGATCCAACCGAGCCGATGGGTGAGCGTGGTGATCGAGAGCTCACAGCGATGGCCATCGGAGAAGGTCACGGTCACGGTCTCGCCGTGGAGTTCTGCTGCGACGGCCACCATTCCGGGCTCGATGTCGAGTGGCGTGAACAGGCGTTGGCGGTTGGTAGCTTCGATCTGGCCCGGCTCGGTCGACTGCTCCCGGAGCCACTGGGGATGAAGCCGAGCGGAACGGCCGTTGAGGTGAAGATCGACATGTCCGTTGATCGCAACGACGGCGGAGGTGCGAGAGGTGAGCAACGTCATGGCATGACTCTGACAGCGGGGTTAGGGCTCGAACAGCCTCCTTTTTGTGAAGCTGCCATAACCTGAAGGCATGGCACGCCCGGTGACCCGCAAGGTCGGCCGACTCCACCGTCTCGCCGTCTTCGACGCAGCTGCCCGGTTGGGCGGGTTCTCCGCCGCGGCGCGCGAGCTCGGCATGACCCAGCCGGCGGTGACCCGCCAGATTCGGGCGCTTGAACGAAGCCTTGGTCGCGATCTGTTCATCCGGTCATCGAATCGGAGCGAACTCAGCGAGGCAGGCCGTCGCTTGCACGGCCATGTCGCCGCGGGCCTCGATCGGCTCGACGCCGGGGTCAACGAGTTCACGGCGGTCAGCGGTGCGTTCGTGCTCGCCACCCACCCCGGCGTTGCCCAGCTGTGGTTGGTCCCTCGGCTCGACGAACTCAGCGCTGCGCTTCACCCGCTCGATCTGCGACTGTGGCTCTTCGATCGTGACACCGACGTCGTCGGCGGTGGGTATGACGCCGCCATCCGCATCGGCGACGGCGTCTTCCCCGGCCACGATGCTGAGCTGCTCTTCACTGAACGAGTGGTTCCGGTTTGCTCTCCCGCATTCGCGGCCGAGCACGGCCTGCACGCGGGCAGTACGCCGCAGGACATTCACCAGGTTCCCTTCATCAACATGGACGATGGCGATGCCCCCTGGATGGCGTGGTCCGACTGGCTCGCCGGTTGCGGCATGGCACTCGAGCGACTGCCCGGGCGGGTGCTTTTCCAGAACTACCCGATGGTGATCCAGCAGGCGCTCGTGGGCCGGGGCGTTGCGCTGGGGTGGCGAGGACTCATCGACGATCTCGTCGATGGCGATGCGCTGACAATTGTGGGACCCGAGGTGGCGTCTGGTCGCGGCTACTACGTCACCTGGCCACACGACCGCCGGACGGCAGGTGCCGATCTTCTGGTCGATTGGCTCCGCCAACACACCTGACGCAGCCAACGATGTCCTACGCGGCGCGGAAGAGGCGCCGGTAAAGACGAGCGGCTTTGTCGACTTCGTCGATGTCGATCCACTCGACGGCCTGGTGGGCCTGATCGATGGAGCCGGGGCCAAACACGACGATCTCCGCGCCTGTGTCGCCGTACTGCAACGCGTTGCTGCCATAGGTCACGACATCGGGATCGGTCTCGCCCTGCTCGGCCAACCATCGAATCAGCGGTGAGTCTGGGCTTTGGTAGAAGCCCTTGAATGCAGCCTCGAGCGAGATGTCGACCGCGCAAGGGTCGGCTGCTGCACGCGTGATCGCAGCGAGATGTTCGAAGATCTCCTCGGGGTCTTCGAGCGGTGCCACCCGGCGCCCGATGTACATCGATGCGTGGGGTGGAATGATGTTGCGGGCCACGCCGCCCTCCATGGTGAGAACGGCGACCGAACCGTTCCCGACCTCGGTTGCGGGTTCCATGGCATCGATGCGTTCTTGCTCGGCGTCGATCGCATCGATGACTCGACCGGCACCGCTGATCGCATTGACACCGAGGTGAGGCTGCGATGAATGGCAGGCGTGACCGTGCACGGTCACTTCCATGCCGACGCCACCCTTGTGGCCGTAGACCGGAGCACAGTTGGTTGGCTCGGCGACGATCATCTGGTCAACCCGTTCGTTGTTCATCGCCAGCCAGGTGGCAAAGCGGCCGGCACCGAGCAGTCCGCCAACCTCCTCAGCTACCGTCCCGACCACATTGATCGTGGGCATCGGACGTTCACCCGTGCGTCGCATTTCCTCGATCACCGACAGCACGATCGCAAGGCTTGCCTTGGTGTCGACCGATCCGCGGCCATACACCCGGTCGTCTTCGATGCGTCCGTCGAATGGAGGGTCAGTCATGTGCTCGACGCCGACGGTGTCGATGTGGACGTCCACCACGATCGTCTTGTCGGACTGGCCTTCAAATCGTGCATAGACGTTCTTGCGGCCATCGATGACCTCGTCGGTAGTGACGTCGGCGCCGAGATCCGCTGCTCGCTCGGCGAGCCAGTTCGACATGGCCACCTCACCGTCGTGACCCGAGAGTGCGCCTGCTTGCAACGGATTGACGCTGGGGATGCGGACCAGATCGCCGATGCGTTCGGCGATCGTTGCAGTAGGGATCAGCTCAGGAGAGGCCATGTCGAAGACCCTAAACGACCGTGCGCCCAAACCACATCGTGGTGGCTAGCCTCGGGCGCGATGCACGACGCCCCGCTCGACGAGACCGACACACCCGAACCCGGTGCCGACATCGATGCCGGGGAACCTGAAGCTCGTGAGCCGCAACTCGACGAAATCGCAGCTGCGTTCGACACGGTCGAAGCAGCGATGCAGGCGATCGACGCCGAAGATCTCGACCAGGCCGAGGCCCTCGCAGCATCACTCGACGGCGCGGTTGGAGACGACGACCAGGGCCGCCCCGGTCACCCGGAGTCGCCCACCGGCGAGGGGTGACATGGCACGTGGGCGAACGGTCATCAAGGGACTGACTCGCCTTGCGCTGGCGGGTGCTGCCCTCGCGGCGGTCGCTGCGGTGCGGCAACGGCTCACCGCCGCGTCAGGCGGGGACCCGCATTCGCCCCTGACCTCAACCAGCCGCGGCGCCCGCAGCGCCGCGATGGCAAAGCTGGCCGTCCGGCGAGCTCGCGACCGGACCTGGACCAAGGCGCGCCAGCGCCTCGCGAGTGACGAGGAGCGTCGGCGGCTGCAGGCCGATCTCGAGCGACGCGACGCCGAAGACGTCGTCGCGGCCCTCGGTCACATGAAGGGCGCGATGATGAAGCTCGGCCAGATGGCCAGCTATCTCGACGAAGGCATGCCCGAGCCGATGCGGGAGGCGTTGGCCGGCCTCCGAAGCGACGCCCCGCCGATGCCTGGAGACCTGGCGCTCAGCGAGATCGAAGCGGGACTCGGCCGCCCGCTGCATGAACTGTTCGACTCGATCGACCCGACACCGATCGCGTCGGCGTCGATCGGCCAGGTCCACAAGGCCGTCACCATCGACGGCCGCCCCGTCGCCGTGAAGGTTCAGTACCCGGGCATCGCCGCGGCAATCGCGGCTGATCTCGACAACTCCGAAACGCTTGCCATGATGCTCAGCGTTGTGTTCCCCGGCCTCGAGCCGATCGACCTCGTCGAGGAACTGCGAGCTCGGATCAACGAAGAACTCGACTATCGAAACGAGGCGGCCAACGTCGGCCTCTTCGCTGCGTACTACCGGGGCCACCCCACCATCTGGATCCCGGACGTGATCGACGAACTGTCGAGTGGCACCGTTCTCACGACCGAGTTCGTCGAAGGTGAACGGTTCGAGGCGATCTACGATCGCAGCCAAGAAGAGCGCGATCGTGTCGCCGAAACGCTCTACCGATTCGTGTTTCGCAGCCTCAATCGCCAATACGTCTTCAACGGCGACCCCCACCCCGGGAACTACTTGCTCGCCGCCGACGGCCGCGTTGCGTTCATCGACTTCGGGTTGGTGAAGCACTTCGAAGCCGATGAGGTCGGCCAGTTCGCCCGCCTCATCCGGGCGATGCTCGATCGCGATGCCGCGGAGTTTCGCCGCACCGCCGAAGAGGTCAATGTTCTGCGCCCCAACGCGCCGTTCACCGACGACGAGATCTACGACTGGTTCACCGCCTACTACGAACTGATCCTCGACAACCAGGAGATGACGGTCACGTCGGAGTATGCCGGTCGCCTGCTCTACAAGACCTTCGACGCCCGGACCAACGAGATTCTCAAGCACGCGAACGTCCCACCGACCTTCGCCTTGATCCAGCGCATCAACCTCGGCCTCTTTTCGTTGATGGGCAAACTCGAAGCGACCGCCAACTGGCGAGCGATCAGCGAGGAACTCTGGCTTTGGACCGACGCGCCGCCCTCAACCCCCATGGGTGAGGCCGAGGTGGCTTGGATCGAGAGCGGGGTCAGCAACGCGGCGCAGACCCATGCCGATGGTGCAGCCCGGTTCTACGCCGACGACGCCTGACCGTCAGCCCTGCTGGTTGATCCGGTCGCTGACCGCCATCAGGTAGCCCGTCGCACGCTCATGCAGCGGATACCGGGACATGATTCGTTCGAAGTCAGGACCGTGGTCGGCCACCACCAGATGAGCGAGCTCATGGATCAACACACTGTCGAGCACCCATGGCGGCACATCGACGAGGCGGTCAGAGATGCGGATCTCGCCAGTGCCGATCGTGCATGACCCCCACCGCTGGCGCTGGATCTTCGACCAGGTGACCGATGCCGGATACGGCAATCCGTAGCGATCGGCCAGCGAGCGGGCCCGGGCCGTCAGGTCGATCGCAGCCGAGCGACGCTCTCGTTCGATGCGGTTGACGACATCGTCAACAAACTTGGCTTCGTCCTCGGGCGTCATCCACGCCGGTATCCGGACACGAATCACACCGTCGACGATGCGAGCCGACACCGTCTTGTTGCGGCGATCCGAACGGATGACCTCCACCGGATACCGCGACGACATCCGTCGGGCGCCATGCACAGGATGACTGGGGTCGTGCGGCACCGACGCATCGGCCACACCGGCCATCAGACGGTCTCCATCAGACGGTCTCCATCAGACGGTCTCCATCAGACAATGTCCTCGGTGTCGATGGTGATGTTGTCGGGCGCGAGCAGCAGTCGATCGCCGAGTCGCCACCTCGACCCGTCGAAGTGCAACCAACGCCCGCCCAGATTCTCAATCCGCTCATGACCACCCACGAAGTGCGTTTCGAGGGTGTAGATCACACCGCCGTGGCTGACGGCCAACACATCGCCATGGCCGCCGAGGTGCTCCACGATGTCGGCCAGCGATGCCATGACCCGGTCGAGGACCGACTCGTCGTCTTCCCAGCTCGGAGGCCAGATACCCGCCTCCAGGTTTCCCGGAAACTGGGCCTCGATCTCGTCTCGCGTCAGCCCTTGGTACTCGCCCGCGAACCGCTCCTTGAGTCGCGGGTCGACGATCACCGGCCCGATTCCGATGCCGGAGGAGATGATCGTCGCCGTGTGCAACGCCCGCTCGAGATCGCTGGCGAAGATGGCGTCGAAGCTGCCGGACTGCCGGGCCGCGCCGCGCGCCTGCGCCTTGCCGAGGTCGGTGAGAGGCGGGTCTTCTTGGCCCTGCCAACGTCCGACGGCGTTCCATTCAGATTGTCCGTGCCGGGCGAGAAGAAGGTTGAGCATTGCGGTCGCCGACCGTATCGACGGCCTGTGACACCGCTGGGGATCCTCCCCTGTGGAAATCGTCGAGCGCGGTTCGGTCGCCGAGCGCTACCGCTTCTGGTCGGCGATCGGGCAGGATGAGGGCATGGCTCACCTGCGTCTCTTCGCCTCCATTCGGGAAGCCGCCGGCACCGGTTCGGCGTCGATCGCCGGGGAGACCGTGGGCGAGGTGCTCGACGCGGCAATCACCGAATACGGCGGCCCTGACGGTGACTTCGCTGGTCTGCTTGCCACCTGCAATGTCTGGTGCAACGGCGAACCGGCCGACCGCGACCATTCGGTCAACGACACCGATGAGGTCGCGGTGCTGCCCCCAGTCTCGGGAGGATGAGGGTCGTGTCGACAGAGGCGCAGGTGCCGGCCAGGTAGGATCGGCGACGTGATTCCTGAGCTGACCCGTGTTCTCGACCCCAGCTATCTGACCGACTTGGCCGCTGCGCCGATCGATCAGGTGCGTTCGATGCGAGTGGAGTGCGCTGATCTCGAGAACGGCGCCTCCTTCGTTCGTCGACTCGCGCAGGGGCGGATCGATGTGCTGCTCGCGGAGACCAAGCGGCGCGCCGAAGGCGGCGGGGGCAGCCTCGGCGAACTCATCGACAGCCTCGCGAGCACGCTCTCCGATGGCTCGGTTGCAGGCCCCGGCTCGGGGCGAGCCGATCAGGAGCTCGAGCCGCCCGAACAGGTCGTCGACCCCCTCACGGAGGTGCTCGACGAGCGGGTCCCACCGTCGGTCGTGACCTCGGTGGCCGACCTCGACGATGACTCGCTGGCGACCGCAATCATTGGGCTACGCGACTTCGAAGAGGAGCTCTCGGCGGCCCGCCATTCGCTCCACGAGACGATCGATTCGGTGAACAACGAGCTCGCTCGGCGCATCGCTGGCGGCGCGTCGCCCGCCGGGCTCGAGTAACCCGACCCCCCGTGCCGTCGCGGCGTTTCCCGTCCAGATGGAATGCCCGAGCCGCTCGACTGGTTGAATGACTCGGTGACGAAGGTTGCGATGCTCTCGCTCCACACGTCGCCGCTGGTGCAACCCGGCGGCGGCGATGCAGGAGGCATGAACGTGTACGTGCGCGAGCTCGTGGCGGCTCTTGCCCATGGCGGCACCGACACCACGGTCTACGTCCGCCGATGGAACAACGATCTGCCGAAGCGGATGACGGTTGAGCCCGGCTTTGAGGTCGTGCACATCGACGCCGGTCCAATCGACCTTGCGAAAGAAGCCCTGCCGGCGATCGTCGACGAGTTCGCCGATGGCGTCCGTGACCATCTGGCCCTCGATCCTGCCGATGTCTTGCACGCCAACTACTGGTTGAGCGGTGTGGCCGCCCATCGCCTCAAGCACGAACTCGATCTGCCGCTGGTCTCGACCTTCCACACGCTGGCGCGGGTGAAAGCCGAAACCGGCGATCCCGAGCCGCAGTCCCGCATCGACGCAGAGTCCGACGTCGTCGCGTGCAGCGACATCATCACCGCCAACTCGGTGGTGGAGATGCACGAGCTCGTCACCCACTACGGCGCCGACTCGACCCGCATCGAGGTCGTGCCGCCAGGCGTCGATCATGCGTTCTTCTCTCCTGGTTCTCGTCGTGGCGCGCGGCAGGCTCTGGGGCTCGGCGAGGAGCCGGTGCTGTTGTTCGTCGGCCGGATCCAGCCACTCAAGGGCGTCGACGTGGCCGTCGAAGCGCTCGCCCAGCTCCGCGACCATCGGGCTCGTCTGCTGATCGTCGGCGGATCGAGCGGGATGGAAGGCGACGACTACGTCACCGACGTGTTGAAGCTCATCGCCGACCGAGGTCTGACCGAGCGCATCACCATGGTGCCGCCTCAGCCTCACCATGTGCTGTCGACCTACTACCGGGCCGCCGATCTCACGATCGTGCCCTCGCGCAGCGAGTCGTTCGGCTTGGTTGCGCTCGAATCCGCGGCCTGCGGTACGCCCGTCGTCGCCTCCGACGTCGGCGGGCTGCGCACCCTCGTCGACCATGGCCGCACGGGCCTTCGGGTTCCCGGCCGCGACCCCGACGACTACGCGGCGGCCGTTGATCGCATCATCAGCGATCCGATCTTTGCCGACTCGTTGTCGCGGCGAGGCGCAGAGGCGGCTGCTGCCTACACCTGGACGTCGATGGCGGCTCGCTTGCGGCGGGTCTATGCCGATCTCTCGGAGCGAGCCCTGGTCGACTGTCTGGCGTGATCCCAGCACGTCGTTGGGGCTGAGCGCGTGCCAGCATGGCGGTCATGTCGAGTGCCGAACTTCTTCCGCCGTTCACCCCCGACGAGCTGGACACGCTCGAAGCACACATCGACACCTGGTTGCGGGCCGAAGCCCGCGACAACCCGATGATCGATGCGATCGAGCGAGGCGAGAAGGACGAGCGACGTTGGTACGTGCGGCTGCGGGGCGACGAGAAAGATGTCTGGACGGCCTGGTGGACCATCAACCAGCGCACGTTTCGTTTCGAGACCTTTCTGATGCCCGCACCCGAGGAGAACGAAGGGGTGTTCTATCAACATCTCCTCGTTCGCAATCGCGAGCTGACCGGTATGCATCTCGAGATCGGTGACGAGCACGCGATCTTTCTGGCCGGGTCGCTGCCGGTCCGTGCCGTGACCGATGCCGAGCTCGACCGGGTGCTCGGCTCGATGTGGGCCTATGTCGAGAAGGTGTTCCGTCCCGCGTTGCGGATTGGGTTCGCATCTCGCGTCGACATCTAATTGCTTTTCATATCTTTCCATGTATTCTGACTTCAGTCGGCGGCGGGGCGATCGCTCGGGGAAGTGTGGTCTGCCCCGCTGTCGGCGTCCGGCTACCGTGACCGGTCATGAGCGACGTCCAGCTCCAGTTCATCGGTGGCGGCAAGATGGCCGAAGCCCTGCTCGGCGGCATGATCGCCCGAGCATGGGCACCCGCAAACGCCCTGCACGTCGTCGAACCGTCGCCTGAGCGGCGGGCCGTGTTGGCCGACATGCACCCGGATGTGTCGATGGGGAATGCGCCGATCCCGGGTGTTGATGCCGTCCTTGCGGTGAAGCCGCAAGTCGCGCCCGACGTCTTGCCGTCGCTCGCCACGGCAGCGGTGCCTCGGCTGTTGTCCATCGCTGCGGGCATCACGATTGCATCGATGGAGGAGGCGTTGTCCCCCGACGCGGTCGTCGTCCGGTCCATGCCGAACACCCCCGCACTCGTGGGCCAGGGAATGGCAGCCATCGCGGCGGGTACCGCCGCGGACCGCGCCGATCTCGACTGGGCGTCGTCGATCCTCGCCGCAGTGGGCCAGGTCGTCATCGTCTCGGAAGCCGATCTCGACGCCGTTACCGGCGTCAGCGGCTCGGGCCCGGCGTATGTCTTCCGTCTGGCCGAGGCGCTCACCGCCGCAGGGATCGCCCAAGGCTTGGCGCCTGAGGTCGCTGACACCCTCACTCGGCAGACACTCCTCGGCGCCGCAACCCTGCTCAGCGAGTCGGGAGAGGACCCGGCTCAGCTCCGGAGCAATGTCACCTCCCCGGGAGGCACCACCCAGGCGGGTCTCGAGGTGATGGCCGAACGCGACTTTGCCGGTCTCATCGATGCGGTGGTCGCGGCGGCCACGGCGAGATCCATCGAGCTTGGCGGATAGCGTCGTCGCCGTGACCGGTCGCCGCTACGACACCATCTCGTTCCTGTCCGACTTCGGCCACGCCGACGAGTTTGTCGGCGTCGTCCACTCCGTCATCCGGTCCATTGCGCCCCAGGCCGGCATCATTGATGTTGCCCACGGCATCCGTCGCTACGACACCCGTGCCGGCGGCCTCGCCCTCGCCCGGGCGGCCAACTATCTGTGTCCCGGTGTTGTCGTCGCGGTCGTCGACCCGGGGGTGGGCACCGCTCGCCGACCGGTTGCCCTGGAAGTAGGCGATGGCATGTCGGTCCTGATCGGTCCCGACAACGGACTGCTCGCACCGGCCGTCGGTCTCGTCGGTGGTGCGACGCGTGCATTCGAACTCACGAACCCCGACTTCCAGTTGGCCGCTGGTGGTGGCGCCACGTTCGACGGACGCGACGTCTTTGCCCCCGCTGCTGCGCACCTCTGCAACGGTGTACCCATCACCGACATCGGGACCGAGATCGACCCGGCGACGCTGATGCCTGGGGTCCTGCCGATCTCGCGCTTCGAAGACGGCGCGTCAGGCCCGGAGCTCGTATGCGAAGTGCTCTGGATTGACCACTTCGGCAACTGCCAACTCAACGTCGACCCGCTCGAGATCATCGATCTTGCCGGACCGGGCGGCGAGGTCATCGTCGAGATCGGCGCCGGCTCGGCCACCCCGGACGAACGCGTCGGCGTTCGTGCCGACGCCTACGACGACATCCCGACCGGTCGGATCGGACTCGTTGTCGACTCGAGTGGACTGCTGTCGTTGGCGGTTGCCCGAGGTTCCGCCGCGGAAGATCTCCGCCTCGGTGAAGGCATCGAGATCCGGATTCGATCGCTCAGCGAGGGTGATCGCGGTCCAAACGTCAGCACGCCCGTTCAGTTGGGCCGCCGCCCCAACCCCACAGGAGGTCAGTGATGCGCGCTGGAACCACGCTGGTCGTTGGCATTTTGCTGTTGATGATCCTGGGCGCAGCCGTGCTGCAACTCGTGATCCTCGCCTGAGCGTTCAACCCGCCGACGCAATGCGGTCGCGGCTGAACTGGTGAGCGCCGCGCCACACGAGAAAGATGGCGAGGAGCCAGATCGCCGATCCGACACCCGCCGCAAGCGTCGCGCTGATCAACAACACCCCGGTGGCCTGGGCAACCGCGATGAAAATCAACGGCAAGATCACCGCCCCGCCGAGTTGGTTCGCCTCTTGGCTGGTGCGACTGCGAGCGGAGACTCGCACCATCACCCCAAGCCCGAGCATGGCGACAGCCGGTGCCACCCAGAAGATCATGATGAGCCACAACTGGTTCGGGATCAGCAGCCCGTCGACCTTTCCATAGGAGACGGCGTTGGCGACCACCGCGAAGGCAAGGAAGCCGGTCCAGGAGATGGTGAGGGCGGGAATGATGCCGGTGAGCAGCTTGGCCAGGAACAGGTCGCGGTCCGAAATCGGCAGATGCAGCAACGTCTCCATCGTGCGTCGCTCCTTCTCGCCGGCGAAGGTGTCGGCCGCGATCACCGCCGAAACCATCAACGGGACGATCATGAACAGCGGCGCCAACAAGAACCCGAGCACGAGCGTCAGCAGCTGTGCCTGGGGCGGCAACGCCTCGATTGGTTCGGCCAGCTGACGAGGGACGGAGTCGAGGAACGCCTCGGCGCCGATCTCACTCGACTCGACCGAGCGCGCCGCCCAGCCCACGACGAGGGGCAGCACGACCATGAGCAGGAACGGCACCAGCAACATCGGCAAGATCACCGGTTTGCTGCGGCGAACCGCGGTGAGGTCGCGACGGACGACCGCCCAGATGACCGGCCAATCGGCACCATCGATCATGCGCCTGCGACCTCGCTCGTGGCGACCCCCTCGGTCACGAAGCTCTGCTCCAACGCGAAATAGACGTCTTCCATCGAGGCCTGTCGCAGCTGCGCCCCGTAGATCGACACGCCGTCGTCGTGGAGGGAACGAAGCACCGCAGGGATGACGTCACGATCGCGAACCCCGATCGTCAAGCCCGTCGCCCGGAGCTCCGAACGGGTCACCCCGCCGATGGCGTCGACGATCGATCGCTCTCGGTCGGTCGCGGGGCGGCCGAGGTCGATGTCGGCGGGGATGCCCTCCCAGAGCTTCGCCGCGAGTTCGTCCGGTCGGCCGATCGCTCGCAACCGCCCCTTGTCGAGCACGGCCATGCGATCGGCGACGCGACCCGCCTCGCCAAGGAAGTGGGTGGCGAGCACGACCGTGCGGCCCTGTTCTCGTGCGAGGCTGCTGATGAGGTCGGTGACGTCGCGGGTTGCGGTGGGGTCGAGGCCGCTGGTCGGCTCGTCGAGAAACAGCACCTCGGGGGCGTGCACGAGCGCCCGGGCCAGCGCCAGACGCTTGCGCTGACCGGTCGAAAAGCCGGCGGTGAAGAGGTCGGCCGTGTCGGCCATGCCGAATCGATCGAGATGATCGGCAACGAGACGGTGGGCATCGTGGCGGCTCATGCCCCGAACCTGAGCCGCGAACTCGAGGTTCTCGCGTGCGGTCAGGCGATCGTCGAGCCCCGCGTTCTCGGTCAGCACACCGGTCCGACGACGGACCGCGTCGCCGTCGGTGGCCGGGTCGAGGTCGAGCACGGTTGCGGTCCCGCTGTCGGGGCGAAGGATGCCATTGAGGAGTCGGACCGTCGTGGTCTTGCCCGCGCCGTTCGGGCCAAGGAGCGCCAACACCTCGCCGTGCGGTACGACGAGGTCGAGATGATCGAGGGCGAGCCGGCCATCGAATCGACGGGTGAGTCCCTCGGCGATGATCGCCGGACGTTCATGGCTCATCGGGCGGATCAGGTACCGACCTGGTCGAGCAGGTCGAGAAGCGCCAGGACCCGTGCAGCCTCGATCGGTGGCGCCGCCAACGGCGCGGCCGGCGGCTCCCCGCTCGTGCTCGGCGGGAGCGCCGGCACCGTGCTCGAGGTCGAGGGGACCACGCTGGTTGTGGGACGGGCAGGTGCGGTCGTCGATGGCACCGGCGGCGCGGTGGTCACCGGTGCGCCGGGAAGCTGCAAGAAGCGGTGGGTCGTGTACATCGCGTTGTCGCGCCACACCACGCCGACACCGATTTCGGTGAAGGCCGGATCGATGATGTTGGCGTAGTGGCCCGGACTGGCGACGAACGCGTCAACCAGGACGTCGACTGCGGCGCCGAC
This sequence comes from Actinomycetota bacterium, assembly GCA_039188975.1. GTDB lineage: Bacteria > Actinomycetota > Acidimicrobiia > Acidimicrobiales > Aldehydirespiratoraceae > UBA11606. Next base: position 2,636 of record JBCCYT010000006.1, on the reverse strand, counting down.
GCCGACGTTCTCGCCGATCTTCGACCATGGGCCCACGTACCCTTCGCTGATCGGACTGGCGTGGAAGATCTCTCCGGCGTCGGCCATTTCCTGGGCATGGTCTCGGGCGAGATCGGCGAGCTGGCCGTTGACGGTGAACGGAGGAAGACCAACGGCGGCGCGAACCTCATTCAGGGCATCGACGAAGGCGGCTTCTTCGTCTGCATTCGCAGCGGCCGGTGCGGTTTCGCGACTGGTGAGCGGCCCGACCAAGGCGAGCGCGAGGAGCGCCAGAACGCCGATCTGGCGTCGGAATCGTTGGTGGTTCCTCGGCCGCGAGGGGTCGGGCGCACGTCGCATTGCCTCTCCCGTCGGCTGCGGCCCCACCGCACTTGAGGTCGCAAGAGGTCAGAGGTCATCTTGCGCCACTGTTCCCTGGGGGAATGCGCCTGCGTTGTGTAAAGATGGTCGACTGTGAATCTCGCGACGCTCTTTGCTGACCATCCGGCCGATCGCACGGCGATCGTCGCTGCCGGTGACCGGATCACCTATGGCCAGCTGACCGATGAGGTGGCCAAGACGAGAGGCGCATTGACCTCGCTCGGGCTCGAGCCGGGCGATCGGGTCGCCATCGTGTGCGCCACCAACTTTCGGTTCGTGCGAGCCTGGTTCGGCATCCTCGGCGCCGGCCTGGTTGCGGTTCCGCTCAACCCCCAGAGCCCAGCGCCGGAGATCGAACGCGAGCTCGCAGCAGTGGGGGCCAAGGCCGTCATCTCCGGCCCGGCCGGCATCGCCGTGCTCGAGCAGATCGATCGCAGCCTCGTGCCGACCCTGGAACACGTCTTGCGGCCGAGCGGGGTTGCGCTGCCCGACTCGCTCGATCTCGACGAGATGCGAGACACCGTCGAACCCACGCCGATGGTTGAGCGCAGCGACGACGATCTCGCTGCGTTGCTGTTCACCAGCGGTACGGCCGGCTCGCCGAAGGCGGCAATGCTGACCCACGGCAATCTGGCGGCAAACCTCCGGCAGAACATGACGACCGGCGGCAAGACGATTCGACCCGACGACATCGGCCTCTGCGTCCTCCCGCTCTTTCACATCATGGGGCTCAACTCGATCCTCGACCTGAGCTTGTACGTCGGGGCAACGCTCGTCCTCCAGGAACGCTTCGACCCGATCACCGTCTATGAGACCGTCAAGGAGGAGCAGATCACGGTCCTCGTCGGACCTCCGACGTTCTGGTCTGCGCTCGCCGGCATCGACATCATGGGTGCCGACGCCCTCGAATCGGTTCGTATCGCCGTGTCCGGTGCGGCGATGCTGCCGAACCGCATCGTCGAAGAGATGATGGCCCGCTTCGGCGTTCGGATTCTCGAAGGATACGGCCTGACCGAGGCCTCACCCGGCGTCACGGTCGCCCGCCAAGACGACACCCCGATCGGATCGATCGGCCGGCCGATGGTCGACATGGAAGTACGAATCGTCGATGCCGCCGGCGATGATGTGTACATCGGTGATGAGGGCGAGATCATCGTTCGGGGCCCAAACGTCTTCGTCGGCTACCTCGACGATCCCGAAGCGACCGCCAAGGCGCTCGATCCCGAGGGTTGGCTGCGCACCGGCGACATCGGCGTCGTCGACGATGACGGATTCGTCTACCTCGTCGACCGAGCCAAGGACCTCATCATCGTGTCGGGCTTCAACGTCTTCCCGGCCGAGGTCGAGCGGGTTCTCAACGCCCATCCCGGCGTGGTCGAGTCCGGCGTGGTCGGTGTTCCTCATCCCCACACGGGCGAGTCGGTGAAGGCGTTTGTCGTCGCCGAGCCCGGCCGGGTGCTCGAGGAGGATGACCTGATCGAGTGGTGCGCCACCGAACTCGCCCGGTACAAGTGCCCAACGAAGGTGGATGTGGTCGATGAGATCCCGCGGGGTCTCGGGGGCAAGATCTTGCGTCGCGAGCTCGAAGCGTGACGGCCCTCCGGGCCCGACGGCTGCACGATCAGCCGATCATCGGTCCGGACACGCACCCGAGTATCGGGACCAACATCCAAGGACCGTCGGTCATCCGGACCCCGGACTGGCTCCCATCGCCGCTCGGCCGCTATCTGCTGTACTTCGCAGACCACAAGGGTGGCCATATCCGCCTGGCCTATGCCGACGAAGTCGCGGGACCGTGGACGGTTCACCCACCTGGCTCGTTGCAGTTGGCGGCCTCCCATTTCTTGACCGAACCGCCGCCGCTCGACGACGCAACCTTCGAACGGATCGTGAGCCGCTACCGCGCGGCACTCGGTGATGATCTGCTGCCGGCCGACCTTCGCGACGACCTGGTTCACCCGCACATCGCATCGCCCGATGTGCACGTCGATGACGGCCGCCGGGAGATCGTCATGTACTTTCATGGGCTCGAATCGGTCGGCGCCCAACACACCCGGGTCGCGGTGTCGGCGGACGGCGTGCACTTCCAAGCGCAACCCGAACTCCTCGGACCGTCGTACTTTCGAGTGTTCTCCTTCGATGGCTGGTGGTACGCCCTTGCGATGCCCGGTCGGTTTCTCCGTTCACGCGATGGTCGGACCGGTTTCGAGCCGGGTCCGCTCCTCTTCGAACCCGACATGCGCCACAGCGCCGTGCGACTCGTCGATGACGCATCC
>JBCCYT010000005.1:0-70793 GCA_039188975.1 Actinomycetota bacterium | reverse complement strand
TCGAAGGGTCCGCTTGGCGCCCGCGCCGCCGACCAGGATCGGAACATGACCGTTGACGGGGCCAGGCGCCACTGGCGCCTGAGTCAGCTGGTAGTGCTCTCCGGCGAAGTCGACGCGCTCACCGTTGGCGCCGAACATGACTCGACACAGCGCCACGGCTTCTTCGAGCCGGTCGGACCGCTCCTTGATCGACGGCAACTCGATCCCGAGTCGCTGATGTTCGTTGAGTTGCCAGCCGGCTCCGAGGCCGAGGACCGCTCGACCACCCGAGATGTTGTCGAGGGTGAGCGCCATCTTGGCGACAACCGCAGGGTGACGGTAGGTGTTGCCCCCGACCATGAGTCCGAGCCGCAGCCGATCGACGGACGTTGCGAGCGCGCCGAGGGTCACCCACCCCTCGAGGTATGGGTCCATCTCGGCATCGCTTGGGCCCGGCCCGTTGCCTGGATCAGCCGCCGGCATGAAGTGATCGGGAACCCACACCCCACGCCATCCGGCGTCGGCCGCGAACTGCGCTCCGCTCCGGATCTCGTCGAAGGTCTGCCCAATCGTCGCCCAGTAAGAGAAGTCCATCCGGTCAGGCTAGACCCGACGAACCTCGTGCTCGGCTTGGCGGGTCGGGCCGCGTCGGTTCAGAAGGTCTCGACCGCGTTCGGCGCCGGGTGGCTCACCGCGGTGGGAGCAGGCGCAGGGGCCGGCGCGGCGATGGGAGCCGGCCGGCTGGCCGGTGTGGCGCTCGCGGTCTTGCCGTAGCCACCAGGACCACCGGTTCCCTTCGTGTAGTAGAGGGCCAGGACGCGATCGATCGTCGCTCGGTTGAGCTGGGGGGCGATCCCCTCGTACTGGGCAAGCGCTTTCAGCAGCTTGCAGACGTCGGCGGGGAGGTAGGGGCGAAGGTCGCCGCCGTGGTACTGGCAAACGGCCCGCAGGTACTCCGCCGCGTCGGTGTCGCAGCCGATCCCCATCGCGTGCGCGACCCGAGCCAGGATCCAATCGAACGCTTCGGCCGTGATGGGGCCGATGAAGATCTTCGATTGGATCCTCCGAAAGAACGCTTCATCGCCCAGATCGGACGGATCGAGGTTGGTCGAAAGGACGACCTTCACGTCGAACGGGACCTCGAAGCTGACGCCGTAGTTGAGCGAAAGGAAGTCGATGCGACGATCGAGCGGCACGATCCAGCGGTTCAGCAGTTGGTCGGGGGTGAGGACCTGACGGCCGAAGTCGTCGATGATCATGACGCCGTTGTTGGCTTTCATCTGCAGCGGCGCCAGGTACACCCCCGAAGTCTGGTCGTAGGTCAGGTCGAGCATCGAACCGGTCAACTCGCCGCCGACGACCACGCGCGGGCGCTGGCACAGAACCCAGCGCGGATCGAGGTCGTCGGGCTGCTGGTCGACTTCGAGATGCACGGTTCGGTCGAACACGCTCACGATCTGGCTGTCGACCTCGACGGCGTGGGGCACCAACACATGGTCGGGACTGATACGGACGATGCGTTCTGCGATCGACGTCTTGCCCGTACCCGGAGGCCCATACAGGAACATCGCACCGTTGGCGTTGAGCGCGGGACCCAGCTCGTCGAGCAGATCGTCGGAGATCACCAGATCAGCGAACGCCTGCTTGAGCGTGTCGCGGTTGACGTAGACAGCGAGCCGCTGCGCCGCGACGACTGACCGGTACGACTCGAGCGAAACGGGGGCGGCCCCCGCGTAGCGAGATTGTTCGAGACGGGCCGTCGCATGGGTCTGCCCGAGCGACGTCAGTGCGATTCGAAAGTCTCGGCCGTCCATGCCGAGGACTTCGACCTCGTTCTTCTCGCGCAGTTCTTGTACGACGCGATCGATGATCGACGGCCGCAACGCAAGCGCGTTCGACAGCCCCTGGACATTGGTCTTGCCTTCGAGCAAGCAGCGGCGAAGCACCAAATCGGTGACGAGCGCGTCGGAAATTCCGAGCTCCTCGACCGACTTCGGCGAACGCATCCCTTGGATCAGATCATCAACACCCACGGGGTCCCATCGGCACCTGAACGCTGGGCGTGAGTCAGAAAACGGCCGAGCCCGACGCACTGCTGCGTCGGGCTCGTCCGTTCAGTCGTGGCGGGTCACTCGGTGCCCCGCATGCCCCTCAGGGCCAGATCAGGGCAGACCGATGCTGGTGTCGATGAACTCGTTGGTCACGAGATCGTCGACCCCGACATCGCCCCGATCGATCGTCGGGACCTGTTCGTCGATGAGATCCATGACACCCTGGAGGCGGCCGAGATCGAAGTCACCGAGCGTGCCGTTCGGGCCGTTGCTGACGATGCCGAGATCGCCGTGCATGGCGGCGTGGGTCGAGGCGACGCTGTCTTCGCTGAGCTCCCAGAAGGTGTCGAGATCGATGACGGCCTGCAAGATGGCAGCGTTGGTCGGGCCGGGGTCGGCGGCGAAGTCGACGGCCGACTGCTGCATGATCGGCACCAAGGCGGCGAGGCAGTCAGATGCGGCGTCGTCGAGGTTGGCATCGAGGATGCCGACGGCGCCCTGGTAGATCTCGTAACCGGAGTCATGGATCAGCAGGGTCTCGACCGGCTTGCCCCAATCGGTGAAGATGTTCTCGTAGTTGAACGGCTCCTGGGTTTCGAAGCCCTGCTGCATGATGGCGCCGGCTTCGGCAATGAAGCGGGCCGGGCCACCGTCGTAGGACGGATCGAGCTGGTCGGCGGTGACGAGACCGGCGCCCACGAGCCATTCGGGGTAGTAGCCGCCGGCGAAGATGTTGATGACCGCACCGGTTCCGGCGACGTCGTCCCACGACGACACGTCGTAGGTCTCGGGGTCCCACATGATCATCTGTGGGTTGATCTCGAGCGGCGCGAACACGGCGGTCGTCGGGAAGTCGGCGTAGCGGGCGGTCTGCTCATCGGTGTTGATGAAGCCGACGAAGATGTCGCTGTCGGTCGCCATCAGCGAGATGGTGTCCTGGAACCCGATGAACGGGCCACCGGCGCGGATCTCGATGGTGATCGACGGGTCGGCGGCAAGCGGGCCGGAGAAACGACCGCTCGTCGGGTCGATCGAACCCTCGCCGGCGGTGAGGTTGTACATCGCGCCGTGCTCGGGCTCGGGGAACCAGTCGGTCTGGATGACGATCGGGTTCGGGCAGGCGGCGAGGTCACCGACCGGCTCGGCCATCTCATCGTCTTCAGCCATCTCCGATGCGCTGGCGCTGTCGCTTGCGCTGGCGCTGTCGGAGCTCGACGCCGAGGCGCTGCTGCCCGAGTCGTCATCATCGTCGCCGCAGGCGGCCGCGACGAGGCTGAACGCGGCGAGTAGCGCCACGAGCAGCATCCACGGTTTGCGTTGCTTGTTCATTACCCCTCCAAGGGTGGTGCGATTCAGCGACGGTTGTCGCTGACGAGAACGGGTCAGCCAGCGGTGGTTTCGTCCCAGCTGGCGGTGAGTTGGTTCTTGGCCCAGCCGAAGAACCAAAAGACGATGATGCCGAGCAAGGCCGACATGACGACGGCGCCGATGAGCTGCTCGGGGAGCACACGGCTCGAGTAGAGCTTGATCCGCAAGCCGAGGTCTTGGTCGCCGCGTCCAAAGAAGAAACCGCCGACGATCGCGCCGATGACCGAGAGGCCCGCGCTGATTTGAAAGCCGGTGAACATGGCGGGGAGCGACGCTGGGAACATGAGCTTGCGCAGCCGGGTGACTCGACCGACGTGGTGCAGGGTGAACAGGTCGTGCAAGCCCGACTGGGCCGACTTCAGTCCGAACAGCGTGTTCGTGATGATTGGGAACAGCGAGATGATCACGACGACCAGCACCCGGGCGTTGAACCCGAACCCGAGTCGCATCCCGATCAGCGACACAAGCGCCAAGATCGGCACGGTCTGCATCAGCACGGCGTAGGGGTAGAACGAGCGCTCGACCCATGAGGCCTGGCTCATCAACACCGCGAAGAAGATGCCGAGCGCCATCGAGATCGCCAACCCGATCAGCGCGACTTGGGCTGACACCCACGTCGCATCGAGCAGCTCGGTGCGATTCTCGCCGGTGAAGAAGGCGACGTTGACGACCTCGTGGAAGTAGGGCAGCGAGATGTTCCGCTCGGTTTCGCCAATGGAATACGAGTACAGGTACCAGATCCCGATCGCGGCGACGAGCACGACGAGGGGCGGCATCGCCCGCACGAACGCAGGACCCAGCTGTCGTCCGCGGGTGGGTTCGGGGGCCGTCGCCGCCGCTGCAGCCGGGGCCGACGCGCGGGTTGTTTCGACCGCGATGGAGACATCGACCATTACTCGTGACCTCCTCGGAGGGCTTCAGAGACAGTGCCACACAGGGCTGCGAACTCGGGATCGAATCGGAGCTCAGGGGGACGGGGGTAGGCAAACGGCACGTCGAACTCGGCGACGATGCGACCGGGCCGAGAGGACATGACTGCAACCCGGGTCGACATGAAGACTGCCTCGCTGATCGAGTGTGTGATGAACAACCCGGCGAAACCCTCGCGCTGAAACAGATCGATGACTTCGCTGTTGAGACGCTCACGAGTGATTTCGTCGAGCGCGCCGAACGGCTCATCGAACAAGAAGACGTTGGGTTCGAGGGTGAGCGAGCGGGCGAGCGACACCCGCATGCGCATACCGCCCGAGAGCCGCTTGGGGTGATGCTTCTCGAAGCCGCTCAGACCCACCAGATCGATCGCTCGCTGGGACCGCTCGGCCCGCTCGGCCTTGTCGATGTCGTGGAGTTCGCACAACAACTCCACGTTCTTGCGAACCGTGCGCCACGGCAGCAGGGTCGCATCCTGGAAGACGTAGCCGATGCGTTCGCGGTCGACGTCAACCTCACCACCGGTGTGGCCCAGAAGGCCCGAGGCGATTTTGAGCAGCGTTGACTTGCCGCAACCAGACGGCCCGACGACGGTGACGAATTCGCCGGGCCGGACATCGAGATCGATACCGGTCAGCGTGTGGGTGCCGTCGGGATACGTCATGTCGACGCCGCGGAACGAAAGCGCAGGCGGGTTCACGGCTTCTCGCAAATCAATGTCGGCATCGGTGGCAGACCCCATCGGTCGCGCAGACTATTGGCAGGCGTGGTCGACGTCGTGTCCCGATTGTGAACACTGTGTTTCACAGGCGCCTCCCCCACGTGGCCCGCACTTCATACCACCGTCAGATCGTCTTCACGCCAGCAACGGATGATTCGACGCGATATCCACAGATGTTCGGCTGACGACCGCACCCCGTCGGATCACAATGCGCTCCGCAGCGCCGTCAGCGACCGCTCCACGAAGCGTGTCACCTCGCAATGCGACGAGATCCGCCATGGCACCGACCACCGGGCCAGCCGGACCGAGCCCGAGCGTCGCTCGGGCCGCGCCGGCCACGAGCGACCACGAATCGCCTGCGTCGACATGGCCGGCGGTGACGAGCAGGGAGGCGATCTCGCACGGATCGACTCGGCCCATGGTGTTGAAGGGATCCTGCACGTTGTCGGCGCCCGCGCTCACCGTTGCCCCTGCGGCGCGCAGCGCGCCGATCGCGGTGATGCCGCGCACCGGGGCTTGTGCGTGGCCGCGCGCTTGCAAGAACAGGTTGGTCTGCGGCAACGCGACGACGTGGACGCCAGCGTCGGCCACCATTGCGGCGACGTCGGCCTGACGCGCCGGGTCTTGCATGGCCAACGAACAACAGTGGGATGCAGCGACCGGGAACGGGAAGTCGATCGCCAGCTCCGCGAGGTCGACCAGGCTCAGAACCGTCGGGTCGAGGGTTTCGTCAGTGTGGAAATCGACCCCGAGGCCCGCCCCCGCGGCCTGCTCGAGCAGCCCGGCGGTGGCTGCTCTGGGACTGGCTTCGGCGTACGGCACACCACCGACGAGATCCACCCCCAGCGTGATGGCATCGCGGAGCCGGGCGTAGGCCGCGCCTTCGCCCTCTCCCAGCGTCGGCGGTGCCACGAGGGCACAGATCTCGATGTCGATCAGTGGGGCCCAGCGCTCCCGCAACGCAATGAGCGCTTCGATCGCCCGGAGCTCGATACCCGGGCCACAGTCGACATGGGTCCGGATGGCGGTGATTCCCGCCGCAATCGAACGGCGGATCACCTGCTCTGCCCGGTGGGTGATCTCACGCTCGTTGCGATCGCCATAGGTCTCTCGCCATGCACTGATCGCGCCGAACAGGTCGCCACCCGGATTCGGCACGGCATCCGCGGTCAGTACCTTGTCGAGATGAGCATGCGGTTCCGCCGCAGCACCGACGACAACGAACCCGTTCGCATCGATGACCTCGGCATCTGTCGTCACGATCGAACCCGGTGGTTCGACCATGGCCACGAGCCCGTCCCGACAGAGGATGTCGCGTCGCTCGCCGTCGACGACGCCGTTGCGAATGACGAGCTCGGGCATCGGTCCAACCTAGCTGCCGGCACGGATCGCTTCGCTTGCGAAACAGGACGTTCACACGCTCGAACGGGTCCACGGCCGGTACCGGTTCTATGCTCGCGACACGGTTGGCGATTTGCGCTGGCAGCAACGTCAACCACTGGGGAGGAGCCTGATGAAGACCGGTGTGTTCTTGTTTGGCGGCGTCGAGATGCCCGACGCGGGAGCTGGAGCGCCCGCGCCCACCGATCGCCGTTACGACAGCAAACAGGTGTGGGAGGCGACCGAGCGGATCATCGACATGGCCGTCGTGTCGGATCGACTCGGGTACGACTCGTTTTGGACGACCGAACATCACTTCCAATACGAGGGCTACGAAGTCGTCCCAAACGGAATCCTCCTCTCGGCGATCATCGCGGAACGCACCGAACAGATCCGGCTCGGGATGATGTTCAACGTGCTCGGCCAGTGGCATCCGCTCAAGCTGGCCGAGGATTTCGCCACCCTCCACAACATCTCCGGTGGCCGAGGCATCCTCGGCGTCGCCCGCGGCACCGTGCCCCGCGAAGCTGAGAACCTCGGTTCGAAGATCGGCTCGTTCGACAACCCTGACCAGGCGGCGGCCGACGAGTTCAACCGCAGACAGTTCGCGGAATCGCTCGACGTTCTGCGACTGGCCCTCGACAACGAGTCGTTCAGCTACCACGGCGACGTCTTCGACTTTCCTGTGCCCGGCATCCCCGACCGGGGCGGCACCGTGCAAGAGCTCAGCCTCCTCCCCCGCCCGCTGTACCCGTACGAGATGTGGCAGGCGATCACGTCCCCGCCCACGCTCGACTCTGTGCCCCGAACCGGTGTTGGCGGGGTGTTTTGGTTGAAGCACCATTCGTTCGCCAAGCAGTTCTGGGATCGCTATGCGGAGATCTACGCCGACGAACACGGGATTGATCTGGCCCCCGGCGAGAAACGTACGCTCGTCGTGTGCACGTGTGTCGACGACACCCGAGAGGCCGCAATCGACCGGGTCCGCAACGGACACGACGAATTCTGGAAGTTCCTCGGTCCGTACGGTTGGAGCCGTGGCTACATGGGTCCTGACGGCAAACCGTCGCCGCCCGGCCTCATCCCGTCGCTGGACGATTCGCTCGACAACAAGACCTGGCTGGTCGGCTCAGCCGACGATGTCGCCGAAGGGATCGCGGCGTATCGCGACGAGTTCGGCGGCCTCGAGAACCTGGTGCTGTTCCCGGGGATGCCCGGCGATCCGTACGGTCAGGTCGAGGATCAGCTCGAACGCATCGCCGCCGACGTCTTGCCCCAGCTGGCCTGACCGTCATGTCGATCCGCGTCGTTCATGCCCACCCGGTACCCGAGAGCTACAGCGGAGCGATCCTCGCATCGGTGCTCGTCGGGCTGGCAGAGCGAGGCGAACCAATCCTGCATCGCATCGGCGACGCGACCGAGCCCGGCCCGACCGCCGATGAACTCGCCGCGACCGACGAACTGTGGTTCGTGCATCCCACCTGGTGGGGCGGCCAACCGGCGGTGCTGCTCGACTGGATCCAGCGCACGCTGGGCCCCTGGATCGACGAGGGCGCCCCGACCACGTCGCCGCTTGCGAACATCACCCGGCTGACTGCGGTCACGACCCACGGATCCTCGGCGCTCATCAACCGTCTCCAGGGCGAACCGGGTCGACAGCTCTATCGCCGAGTGCTCACGCCGCTATGCGCAACGGGTGCGACGTTCGAGTGGTTGGCGCTCTACAAGATCGACTTCTGCGACGACGCCGACCGGCAGGTGTTTCTCGATCACGTGCAGGCCCGAGCCTCGGCCGGCGCACGCGTCGCCAGTGTCTGAACGATCGCCTTCGGCCCAGGTAGGCGCCGGATCACCATCGGCGAAGCGCAGCACTCACCCGCTCGGTCGACTCCTCGGGCCGAAGTCGCACATGGGTGCGACGTGCGAACCACGAACAGTTGAGCCGCACCGTCCACAAGATGTAGCGGCGAGCGCCGTCTCGAGCCCGGCGAACCGTGCGAGCGTCGTGCGGGCTTCGGGTGATGAGGCCGACGCGGCGGATGTGCCGCAACTTCGGGTCGAGCTTGTCGGCATCATCGAACGTGAACGCGACCCCCGGAATGAAGACCCGGTCGAGGAAGCCCTTCACTCGGGCGGGCACGCCAAACGTGACATGGGGACAGCAAAACAGCACACCCTGAACGTCGGGCAACAGGTCGGCGGCGGCCTGAGCCTGGGGATCGAGCAGGTTTTCGCCTTCGTCGTGGTAGAGGCGACGTTCCTCCATCGTCATGTGGATGCGGAAGTCGTCGGCCGCAAGGTCGATCACATGCACGGTGTGACCGTTGGCTTCGAGGACCGCTCTCGCGGTCGCGACGACCGCGTCGTCACCTTCGAAGCCATCGACGAGCAGGATCTCCATCGCTCAGCGAGCCGCCACGATGGCGACTTCCATCAGCCATTCCGGGCGGGCGAGGGCAGCGACGATCACGAGCGTCGAGGCAGCCAGGTGGCCGCCGAGCACGGCATCCCGGGCCGCCATGACGAGCCCGAGGTCCTGCCCGGGGACGACATAGGTCGTCACCGACACGATGTCGGTCGTCGCCATGTCGGCATCGGTGAGCAACGCCGAGATCGTTCGCCAGATCTCATCGGCTTGCGCGCCGACATCGCTCGCCACCGTCCCATCCGGAGCGGTCGGGACGACACCACTGGTGTGGAGGAGCCGCGCGGGTCCGTCGCTCACGACACCGTGCACGTACGCAGCGGCGGGAGGCGCAATCCCGGTCGGGTCGACAGCACGATTGGGCATCGGCTACGGCTCCCGATCCGGGAAGTCAAAGGTGGCAATTTCCCCGAGGCTGGCCAACACGTGGCCCACGGCCTGCTCGAAGAGCCGTTCTCCCGCTTGGGCCGTCGCCCCGGTCGGATCACCGATGTGTCCGTGCGGGCCGAAGTCGTCAGACATCCATCCGAACTGGGTCGATCCGCCGAACCGGACGTGCTCGTTGTCGGCCAGCCACTCCGGGACGTTGCGAACCGCTCGGTCGAGCTTCACCAGCTCGGGGCGCAGGTGCATGACCACCGATGTCTCGTCGTAGCCGCCATGGATCCCCATGCCCAGTTCTCCGGTGTCGACTGCGCTCGGTGGCGAGTAGGCCGGCGGCGCGAACGGGTGGACCAGGAACGTCAACAGACCGTGCCGTCGACGGGCTTCTCGGCATGCGACGTTCAGCATGGTGGAGTTGCCACCGTGTCCATTCAAGAACACGAGCCGTTGCACTCCCATCTCCGCCACGCGAGCGGCGAGGTCGTCGAGCACCCGTTGCGAGGTGTCTCGGCTCAGCCACATGGTGCCGGGCGACCACGCGTGCTCGTCGGACTTGGAAAACGGGAGCGTCGGCACCATCCACACATCGAGGTCGTCGCTGGCACGATCGACGACGGCTTGCGCGACCTCATCGGCGATCAGGTAGTCGACGATCATCGGCAGGTGCGGACCGTGCTGTTCGATCGCACCGATCGGTACGAGCACGATCGACGACGACGAGAGCTTTTCCTGAATCTCGGGTCCGCTGAGCTCGTGGAGGCGGCCGGGCATCGCGGCACCCTAGCCAACCGACCGCCCCGTCGAGGCGGTCTCGGTCAGATGGCGGTGCACGATGCCCGATGATGTCCTCGTCGTCGGTGGGGGTCACAACGGTCTCACCGCGGCGGCGTACCTGGCTCGATCGGGCTACGACGTGACCGTGCTCGAAGCTCGACCGCACACGGGCGGCTGCGCAAGCACGGTCGATGCCGTCGGTGCCCGAGTCAACATTTGCAATTGCGACCACATCTTCGTGCGGGCAACGCCCGTGCACGACGAGCTCGACTTGAGCACCCACGGACTGTCGTACATCGATCTCGAGCCCTCGTATCTCGGGATGCGTTGGAACGGCTCGCCGTGGTTCCACTTTCACGATGCCGAGCGAACGCTTGCGGGTCTGGCCCGGACCCATCCCCACGCGGTCGATGGCTACCGGCGCTATCTGAATGACCTCCTCCCTGCAGCTCGCCTGCTGCTCGATGTGTCGGTGAAGCCGCCATCGGCGAGAACCACCATCCAACACACCCTTCGGCGGCGGGCGGCCGGACTGGCGACCGTTCTTCGGCTCGCGAAACGCTCAGCCGCGGACGTCCTGCGGGCGTATTTCGACGACGAGGATTTGATTGTCCCTGCCCTCATCACCGGACCGGTGGTGTGGGGAGTTGACCCCCAGATGCCGGGCACGGGACTGGCAGCACTCGCCTACGCGACGAAACACCTCGTGCCGGTCGGTCGGCCCGTGGGCGGTAGTGGTGCCCTCACCGACGCGCTTCGTCGCTCAGCCGAAGCGGCCGGTGCCCGATTCGAGGTCGATACCCGGGTCGAGGCGTTGTTGTGTCGTGGTGACGCCGTCGTCGGCGTTCGGACCACCGAGGGCGGCGAACGGTCAGCAACACGAGTCGTGGCTGCGATCGACCCCTCTGTCGTGCTGGTCGACTGGCTCGACGGCGTTCCCGGCCGCGCCGCCGCTGCGGCGCGCGCCCGGTGGTCTGGCCAACCCACCCACGATGGGTACGAATCGAAGATCGACCTCGTCATGGAAGCGCCACCGGTGCTGCAGGCGGCGACCGATCTCACCGACCTGGGTGATCCGACGGCACCAACGCTTGCGATCGGACCGGACGTTGCGACGCTCAGCGCGATGCATGCGGATGCGGCTCGCGGTCGGATCGGGACCGACCCGGCAATGCTGGTCAACACCCCGTCGGTTCCCGATCCGACCATGCGTCCCGACGAGGAGCATCATCTCCTCAGCCTCGAAGTGCTGTGGACGCCCTACGACCTCGACGGAGGTTGGGAGGGGTCCAGCGAGCCGAAACGTTGGATCGACCGCTTCGCCGAAACGGTCCAACCCAGCTGGGCCGAGGGCATCGGCGAGTGGCGTGTCATGACGCCGGTCGACTACGAAGAGCAGTTTTCGATGCGGCGCGGGTACGCCCCGTCGTGGGTTGGCACACCACTCGACGTCGTCGTGGGGCGCCAACGCGAGCTGACCCGGTACCGCACCCCGCTCACTGGCTTGTATCTGTGCGGTGCGGGTACCTATCCGGGCGCCGGTGTGTGGGGGGTGAGCGGCCGCAATGTCGCCATGGCCATGTGCGCCGACGACCGCCGGCCACCGCCATCGTGACCACCCGCCGTCGGGTGTGTTACGACTGCGGCCGGACCCGATCTGTGAGGTGGCTCCCCATGATCCGACGTTGTGGCGTTGCGTTGCTCGTTTCCGCACTGATTGCGGTTGGCTGTTCCGAGGGCGATCCAGACGCACTGGCCGACCTTGTCGCTGACGAACCGGCGAGCGAGTCGACGACAACAACGTCGACGACAACAACGACCGAGGCGGCGCCCACGACGACGGTCATTCCTACGACGTCCGAGTCGGTGTCGTCTGATACGTCGTGGACGTTCTTGATCTACGGGATGGGCGACACCGACCTCGAACCGTTCCTGCTCGAGGACATGGTCGAGATGTCAGGGGCCGCGGCCGACGATGTCGAGATCATTGCCTTGATCGACCGGCATCCGGCATTCACAGACGAGGGTGTGTTGGGTCTCGCCGACTTCGAAGACACCAAGCTCTTGCGGGTGCTCGATGGCGAGGTCGAGGATCTGTCCGACGGTTCGTTCGAGTTGAATCTCGGTGATCAACAGGTACTCGCCGATTTCGTCGAGTACGGCATGACGGCGTGGCCCGCTGACCACACGGCGCTGATCCTGTGGGATCACGGTGCTGGGTGGACCGGTATGGGCCCCGACGAGACCGACGGTCTCGACGTGTTGGATCTGGCCGAGATCCAGGCGGGCGTCGGTGCCGGGTTGACCGCAGCGGGGGCAGATCGCCTCGATCTCATCGGGTTCGACGCATGCCTCATGGCGACCTACGAGGTCGCCAGCGTCGTCGCCCCGTATGCGGACTACATGCTGGCGTCACAGGAGCTCGAACCGGGTCATGGCTGGGACTATCGGGCCCTTGCGGGAGTTGGTGGCAGCAGCCCAGAACAGGTCGGTTCAGCGTTGATCGCGGGGTACGCCGCGCAGGCGAGAGACGAGGGCGCTGACGAGGCGATCACCTTGTCGTTGCTCGATCTGTCGGCGATGGGCGCGGTGACCGATGCGGTCGAGGATCTGGGGTCGGCCCTCGGCTCGCCCGGCTCTGGACCCGACGTCGGACGGGCTCGGGCCCGTACGTTGGCATTTGGGCGGGATCCGAATCCGGATCTCGACAGCAACCTGATCGATCTGGGCGGGCTCGCGTCCAACATCGCGACGGAGGCCGACTATGACGACTCCGGTCTTCAGCAAGCGATGGAAGCCCTGGTCGTCGAGCAGGTGACCGGGCCGGTGACGGATCGGGCCACCGGACTCGCGATCTACTTCCCGGAGTACGCGCCGAACTTCCGTCAGGGGTATCTGTTCCTTGACGGCGTACCGGCGTGGGGCGATGCGCTGTCGGCGTACTACCAGGCCGGGGAGAACATCGCCGCGGACGAGCTGGCGACGTTCGATCCGAGTGGCGAAGTCGTGAGCTTCTTCGACGAGGACGGCTACAACCTGATCGCCGAGCTCGGGGTCGACGAGCTGGCCAATGCGGTGGATGTCACGATCGCGTACGGCACGATCGACGAGTCTGACGATTCGATCATCTATTTCGGCGAGGAACCGGCGATCACGTTCGATGACACCGGTGAGGTGCTGGGTATCTATGACCTGACCGTGTTGACGTTGACCGACTCGGTTGGCGATTCTGCAGTCGGCTATTTCGATCTGACGATCGATGATGAGGGCATCTGGCTGGTCGATGTTCCGCTGGCGTATGTACCGCCGGAGGAGTTCGGTACGGATGATCCGGCCCACGATGTGATTTTGACGATCATCTACGACCCGTCGGTCGGGGAGATTTTGTCGGAGACCTATTACGAGATCACCGATGGGGGGACGTTCGGCGAGCTCGTCGCCGATCCGAACGGGCTGATCTATCCGCGGGTTTTGAATCTGTATCCCGACGGCACGCTCGAGTGGATCACGACGAGCGACGTCGGCTTGTTTGCGTCGCTGCCGGAGCTGCTCTACGACTTCGAGCCGATGGTGTCGGGCGATCTCGTGTACGCGGAGCTGAATGTGTATGACTTCGCTGGCAACGTCTCCACCGTCAACGCGTTGGACACCGTGCCGTAGGCACGCGACGACACCGTGCCGTAGGCACGCGACGACACCGTGCCGTAGGCGGGTCAGTTCGGCGCGTTGGAGCGTTGGATGGCGCGTTCGTCGGTGCCGAGGTAGCTGGAGATGACGTCGGGGTTGTTGCGAACGGCGTCGGGGGTGCCTTGGGCGATGATGGTGCCGGCTTCGAGGCAGTAGACCCGGTCGGAGATGCTCATGACGAGTGGCATGTCGTGTTCGATGACGACGACGGCGGCGTCGAGCTCGGCTTGGATTCGTTTGATCAGCGGCCCGAACGCTTCGGTTTCTCGTTGGGCGACTCCGCCGGTGGGTTCGTCGAGCAGGAGGATCTGGGCGTCGACTGCGAGGAGGCTGCCCAGTTCGACGATGCGGCGGGTGCCGGTGGACAGGTTGCCGGTGGCTTGATCGGCGTAGCGGCCGAGTCCGAGGTAGTCGATGATGTCGTCGGCGTCGGCCCGCTTCGATCGTTCGCGGCGTCCTGATGGTGGGAGGCCAAGCATCGATGCGACGAACGGTGACCGTTGCCGGGCTTCGAGGGCAACCTGGAGGCACTCGCGAACGGTGAGGTCGGGGTAGAGCCGTGCGTCTTGGAATCCGCGTCCGAGCCCGACGCGATGGCGTTGTGCTGCGTCGAGGCCGCTGACGTCGACGCCCCGAACCGAGATGGTTCCCGTTGCGGGGACGAAGCCGCTGATTGCGTTGAGGAGTGTTGATTTCCCGGCGCCGTTGGTGCCGATGAGTCCGACCAGTTCGCCGGGCGCGACGTCGAAGCTCACGCCGTCGACGGCGATGTTGCCTCCGAAGCGAACGTCGATGTCGCGGGCGGCGAGCGCCGAGGTGGCATCTGCGAGTGCCGGGCGCTCGGGGCGGGCCGGTGGTCGCTTCGCGACGGCCGGGGTCGCTGTGGGAGTTTC
This sequence comes from Actinomycetota bacterium, assembly GCA_039188975.1. Classification (GTDB taxonomy): domain Bacteria; phylum Actinomycetota; class Acidimicrobiia; order Acidimicrobiales; family Aldehydirespiratoraceae; genus UBA11606. The sequence goes on along the minus strand of JBCCYT010000005.1, from coordinate 56,201 downwards.
CGGCTCGGGCAGGCGCGCTTCGGCCCGCTTCAGGAGCCGGTCTCGCCCGAGGTACACGACCTGCAGGAGGCCTCCCGGGAAGTACATCAGCAGCACGAGGAGCCCGATGTTGGAGGTGAAGAGGCGCTGCAGGTCGAGCAGCGCTTCGGGGGTGATTTCGGGGATACCCCGTACCCACAGCGCACCGAGGACGGGGCCCGCGACCGAGCCGAGTCCGCCGATGATCGCCACCACGACGACCTGGATCGACTCCGCTGCGGCGAAGGTCGTGCTGGGTTCGATGCTGGGGACAACGGAGACGAGGAGTCCGCCGGCGAACGCAGCCATGCCGCCGGAGACGGCGAAGGCGGCGAGCTTGACCCGGGCGGGCGGAACGGTCGAGGCTGCGGCCATGTCTTCGTTGTCTCGCACGGCGATGAGTGTGCGACCGATGCCGGTGGCCCGAATCCGAGCCGCGATCCACGACATGGCGACCAAGGATCCGAGGCAGAGGTAGTAGAGGTTCGTTCGGCTCTGATCGAAGTCGATTCCGAACAGTTTCGGTGGTTGTGTCGGTCGGGGGATGCTGCTGCCACCGGTGAAGACGTCTTGCACGAACAGCCAGCGCGCCGAGGCGACGGCGAAGGCGAGGGTTGCGACGGTGAGGAACAGGCCTCGGACGCGAAGCGCCGGGATGCCGACGATCATGGCGAAGACGATTCCGGCGATCGTTCCGCCAAGCACCGACAGACCCCACGGGAGTTCGACCGAGACGTCGAACAGATCGAACGGCACCGGCAGATCGTGACCTCGGCTCAAGGCAACCGTGGTGAGCCCGCCGACACCGACGAACGCAAACTGTCCGAGTGAGAGCTGACCCGACCAGCCGGTGAGGATCGTGAGCGACAGCGCGACCATCGCCCAGATCAGGATGATGCTCCACGTGAACAGTCCCGCGTTGGTAGTGACGGCGAGCGGCAAGACCCCCAGAAACGTGAAGAGCCCGATGAACCCGATGTGGTTGAGGTGGCGCACCCACCAGATGCTTCGGAGCCGTTCGGGGACGGGGCGAGTGCGTGGGGCGAGCGACCAGCTGCTCGTGTCTCGCTGGGAGCGGGCGAGGACGAGCACGACGATCAAGACGGCGAGGAACAGGAATAGGTCGACGATCGTCTGGTTCGTGGTGGCGACGTTGTCGCGCACGATCTTCTCGACCACCCCGACTGCGATGCCCGCACCGACGACCCCGGGTAGCGAACGCATCCGCGCCAGTAGCGACACGATGAGGACGCGAAGCAGCAGCACTTCGGCGAGGGCTTGGCCGGTGTCGTCGACCAGCGCGGCTTGGGTGCCGTTGATCGGGGCGATCAGGATTGCGGTGGCTGCGGCGAAGCCACCGCTGATCGCCCACACGATCGTCGAGACTCGCCGCGGCGAGGTGCCAAAGACCCGGGCGGTGTCGGGATTGCTTGCTGAGGCCCGAACCGCCAACCCGAATCGGGTCCGGGTGAGAAACAGCCCAAGGCACGCGATCAGGAGCGGTACGACGACGAGGACGGTCAGCTCGCGGGCTTGGAGCCGGAGGCTGTTCGTCGGTTCCCAGGTGACGTCGAACGGTGTCGGGATCGACCCGCCGGCGGTGATGTCGGGGATCCAGCTCACTCGGGCGAGCAACAGGATCTGGCCGACTCCGATGGTCGCGATCAAGACGACGAGTCGAGGCGAGTCGAACAGGCGGCGTATGACGACGAGTTCCACGACGGCGCCCGCGAGCGCGCACGCAGCAACCGCGAGCAGGAACGCCAGCCACCAGTTGATGTCGTAGTTGACGAGGAGGAGGACGAAGACGGCGAGGCCAAACGCACCCATCTCACCGTGTGCGAAGTTGAGCACGCCGGTCGATCGGTAGATCAGCACGAAGCCGGCGGCGAACGCGGCGTAGGTCAGGCCGGTGACCAGGCCGACGAGGAGTGCCTGCTGGCTGATGGCGATACCGGCGAGTTCGATCATCCGCCTTCGCCTCCGAGAAAGACTGCTCGGGCGAGGTCACCGCGCTCGAGGAGTTCTCGGGCTGGTCCGGAGAAGCGAACTTCTCCTTTCTCCATGAAGATCGCTCGGTCGGCGAAGGCGAGCGCAACGTTGAGCGATTGCTCGACGATGACCATCGCTTGACCTTCGGATTTGAGCTGCTCGACCACGCGAAGCAGTTCCTGTACGACCACCGGTGCCAGTCCGAGGCTGAGTTCGTCAATCAGCAAGACTTCGGGCTCCTGGACCAGCGTCATGGCCAGAGCGAGCATCTGTTGCTGACCCCCGGAGAGCTCGTCGGCGGGAACGTGGAGTCGATCGCGCAAGCCCGGGAACCGTTCGATTGCGGTCTGGATGCGGCGTTCGATCTCGTTCGACGGGAGGCCGGCGCTGAGCAGGCTGGCGCGCAGGTTGTCCTCGATCGACAGGCCCGGGAACGTGCCGGCCCCACCCCGCAGTTGCACGATGCCGACTCGGAACCGAGTCTCGGCCTCGGCGTAGGTGATCGTGCGACCGTTGAGCCGTACGACGCCCCGATCGGGGATCCCGAGCCCGGAGATGGCGCGAAGCAGGGTCGACTTGCCTGCGCCGTTTGTTCCGAGCAGCGCAACGACCTCGCCGGCGCCCACGTCGAGATTGATGTCGAACAGCACCTGGACCGGTCCGTAGCTGAAGTCGAGATTGCGGACCTGCAGCGCCGGCACGGCGTCGGGGTCGGCCACGATCCGCGCCGTTTCGTCTTGCTCTTCGAGCAGCTCTTCGACCGCAAGGGAGATGTCGCGGCGGATGTGCTTGGCACCCTGCTGGATCAGCCAGCCGCCGATCACCGCCGCCGCCGGTGCGATGACGAGCATCGCCGTGCGTTCGTTGTAGGCGTCGGAGATTTGCCCAGCGATGAGGCCACCGAAGAAGCCCCCCATCAAGAACACGAAAACCGGTAGGAGGGCGAAGGCTTGGGAACGGATGCGGTAGGGCGACACCGCGGCGATGATCGTGGGGGCGGCGACGAAGCTGGCGGAAATCGCTGACTGGGCGAGCGCCATGCCGATGACGAGCGGTCCGATCGCCTTGATCGGCAGCGCGATCAGAAAGAGTACGCCGGCGAGCATGACGAGTCGCCCCTGGAGCCGCATCAGCCGCTCGGGATCTCGGCGGAAGATGCGGTCGAAGTGGCGGCCGGCGAAAGGTATGGCGATCAGCGACCCGACCCACATCAGCGCTTCGACGGCACCTCGCTCGAACGCGCCGAGGGCGTACTTGTCTTCGAGGAGCAGATTGAACTGAAGCGGGACCGCGATGAGCGCAAATCCCAGCACGCCGACACCCGTCGCCAGGTAGTAGAAGGTGCGGATCTTGCGGAGCCGTGCGAGGGCGGTGCTCATCGATGGCTCGAGCTCGTCGATCTCGAGTGCCTCATCGTCGCCGAGCACGGCTTTCTGGTCGAACTGACCGCGGGGCGGTTCGTTCATGCGGGTTGCGATGAGGGCGACGACGACGGGCGGGATGGAGATGATGACGAACGCCCATCGCCAACCGTCGTCGCCACCGATGAGTGCAGCGATGCCGCCGACGAGCAGCGGACCGAGCAACTGGCCCAACGGTCGACCCAACCCTTCGAAGGCAAAGACCCGGGCGCGGGCCTGGATCGGGTAGGTGTCGGTCAGCAATGAGTTCGACACCGGGATGCGGTACGAGTGGCCGAGCCCGGCGATCGCGTTGGTCCAAAAGAGCTGGAAGGCATTGACGACCGCGCCGGACAAGGCTGTTGCTCCGGCCCATACGATCGTCATCACGGGAATGAGCGCGACCCGGCGAACCCGATCGGCGAGCGCCGCCATCGGAACGGCACCGAGGACGAGGGTGACCCCGCCGAAGCCGAGTACGCCGGCGAGCACGGTGTCGGAGATGCCGAGCGAGTTCTGAATGTCGGGGGCGAGCACCCGTATGGCACGGGGCAGTTCGTCGATCAGGCCGAGCACGAACAACATGACGACGGTGAACCGCCCACCCGAGGCCATCGCCTGGGTGAGCGTCATCGGTTCGTCACCGACGCCGGGGAGAAGATCATCGGGCAGCACGACTCCGGCGTCGCGTTCAGCTTGGGCCGCTTGTCGCTTGGCTTCCTCGTCGAGCACCGCGGCGGCGAGCGTTGCGGCATCGTCGCTCGCAGTCTCGGTTCGATCCCCCATACGTCCCCCGACATCAACCCGGTGTGGTGTGACTTGTGTCGCACCTTCGCAGGCGACGAGACTCTACCGATCCGGCATCTCGCCGGGTAATCACCGGCACACGACCGGTGCCAACCGAGGGGGCCCCGCAATGCGATCGACCAGTCGAACCAAGCACTGGTACGCGGTGATGTTCGTCATTGCGCTGCTTGCCTCCGCATGCGGCGGCGAGGTCGACAGCAGCGCAGGCGATGCCGACGACACCACGACCGACGCCAGCGCCAGCAGCGACGCGGCGCCCGAAGATGACTCGACCGCGGCCACCGACGACGATGCGAGTGGAGACAGCAGCGAGGCCGATCCGGGGGATGACGAAGCCGAGGACGAACCGGCGGAGCCACTCCCCAACTTCTACGACGACCCTCGCGGGGGCATCTTCGTCGACTTCCAGGAGTCGTTCGATCGCGGGGACCACCCGTTCACCCAGATCAACACGTTCTGCACCGACACGGGAGAGGCGGCAGATCGAGCCGACATCGAAGCGGGCATCGCCGCGGACAGCATCTCGATCACCCACATCAAGTCGCGTCTCGAAGACGCCGCGGCGATCGGCTTCGGCGTGCCGGTGGGTGACATGAACGAGATGTTCCGCGTGTTCACCGAGTACATCAACACCGAGTGCGGCGGCATCCGGGGTCGCATGCTCGAGCTCGACACGATCGAGGTCGCACTCTTCGGTCCGACAACCCAGACCGAACGCAACGCTGCGTGTCTGGAAGCAACGGAGGATTTCAACGCCGTGATGATCCTCAACAGCTCCGGCTTCCAGGGCTCCGCAGTGCTGTGCATCGTCGAGGAGCAACAGACGATGTTCGTGTCGACGCAAGGCCAGTCCGATGACTTCATGGCGCGTGGTGAAGGTCGTCTGGTCAGCTTGTCGACCACCAATTCCGAGAACCTCAGCTTTGCGGCGGCCGATCTTTTGGCCCAAGGCCGTCTCGAAGCGGGCGATGTCATCGGAGTCGTCGTTCCAGACACCCCTGGACAACCCGAAGACATCGAGGCGAGCCTCGTCACACCACTTCGAGAAGCAGGGCTCGAGGTCGTCTTCGACATCATTGCCTGCGAAGGCAGCACGGTCTGTGTCGGCGGCGTTCCAGAGTCGGTTACCAACATGCGGAATGCGGGCATCGAGCATTTCTTCAACGCCATGGGAATCCTCACCGCTCCCGGGTACATCGATGAGATGGCGCAGCAGGGGTTCGAGCCGGGCGATGTGCAGTTCTACGCGTCAGACTTCAACAGCCAAGCTGGCGAGCTGGTCTCTGGTCAGATCGCAAACACCCCGGGGGCCGGGGCGCTCTATGACGGGGCGATCATCATCGACTTCCGCGACACCGGCGGCTACCGAGCCGATGGCTACGAGCCAACGCCGTACCAGGAGATGTGCGTCGGTACCTACAACGACAACAATGCCATCGGCGCGAACCATCAATGGGAGGACCAAGGAGGCGACTCGGCATACGGGATGGCGACATCCATCTGCACGATCATGCGGGTCATGGCTCGGTCGATCTACGACGCCGGCGACAACCCAACCCGCGCCGACATCGAGAACGCGCTCGAGAACCTGGGTCCCGTTGATCTCTCGGCGATGATCCCGGCGAGCATCACTCCGGGGAAAGGGCAGATGCCGGACGTCATCCAAACTCAGGTGTTCAGCTTCCCGTGCACTCAGCCATTCCCCTACATCCGTGACAGCGGCGATGCCGTGTGCATCACCGGCCTCAACGACTGGCGCCCTGCGCCACGCTGACATTCGCTGATGGCCCGAACCGCACGATTCAGGTTCATCTCCTGGCTCCGGCGCGAACGGGAAGCAGGTGCAGCGCACCGGGCTGAAGACCGTGCCCGCCGATCTGAGATTCAGCGCCAGCGGGCGCTGTTCCAGGCCGACCCCGCCCGCTACGCACAACTGGCGACACCGGACCGTCTGGCCCGGGTGCACACCGCGTGTGGTGACCCGTCGTCGCCATCGATCGCCATCCGGGCGTCGGGCGCCAGGGTCGAGATGGATCCCACAACGTCACGATTCGGAGGCGAGCCCTACCAGCCTGGCGGTTTCGAACTGCCAGATCCTCCTGCGGTTGAGGCCGGTCAGGATCCTGTTCTGACCTTTCTCGCCCAGGTGAATTTGGCTGAGGTTCACACCCAGATTTCCGACTGGCCCGACGGGCTCGACCGCCTCCCAAGCCACGGCATCGTGCAGATCTGGCAGCTGCGAACCACCGACGGCGACGAGGCCATCGTTCACGGTGATCAGCATTGGGCCCACGCGGTGTGGATTCCTACGGTCGACCCGGCACGCCACCGACCCCATACTCCGGTCGCGTCATGCCCTCATGGTGGCGTGGCCATGGCATTCGAATCGTCGTTCTCACATCTGGAGTCGGTCTTTGCACCTGCGGGGATCACCGATGACGATTGGATTACGTATCGGCACTTCGGACCGACACACCCGCCGCATCAGCTGCTCGGTCGACCCAACCCGCAGGGCTTCGATCCGACCGCACCGACCGAGCGATGCCTGCTTCAACTCGCTCCTGACCCGCTGTTGGGAGATGACTGGATGCCGTCCGCGGGAGTGCTTCTCGTGACGACACCATCTGAGTGCTTGGGCCGCAATGAACTTTCTGGCCTGACCGCAACCCTCACCTACTCGTAACGGGACAGGGGCGTCGACTCCATCTGCGGTGTCTCCCTACGCGGCGTCATGTGGCCAAAACAGAGAAATCCCAGCCCGGTCGAACCGGAGCTGGGACTTCACGGGGTGGAGGTGAGGGGAGTTGAACCCCTGGCCTCCTCGATGCGACCGAGGCGCTCTACCAACTGAGCTACACCCCCGCTGGGCCCCACAGCGTAGCGGCTGCGGGACTGAACCCGCCGTGGACCGGGTGGGTCAGGCGTTGACGGTGCGACGCATCTGCGCCAACGGCGTCACGCCCTCGGGGTAGAGCATCTGGACCTTGATCTCGCGTTCGGCAGCGAGGTTCCGGCGCTGCACCACGGCATAGGCGTAGGCGCCGAGCGTGCCGTCGATCACGATGTGGACCAGCAAGGCGAGCGGGCCGACGACGAACGTCGCCAGGAGGGTCACGAGTGCGGCGCAACCCAGGGCGGTGAAAATCTGCTGCCGACGGCGAGCCGCAGCCCCCGATGACCGGGGCTTGAGGTCATAGCCTCGAGCGGCGAGCGGGTTCACCGATGCACGAGCAGACGTACCGCCCAGTGAGCCCATGCCGTTGGTGAACGACGAGATCGCATCGGTGCGGCTGTTCGCCGTCTTGCGGGAGTCCTTCCACCAGATGGCCAGGTAGGTACACCAACCAAGCCCCAGCACGAGCAGGACGATCGACGTCGACAACATGTGGGCAACCCCTCCAGACGGAGCACCGGTGCCGGGGCACAGACGCTTCGTTGAGACTTACCGACTGGTAAGCCCCGTACTCCAGATGTCGATTGTATGACGGACCGACACACAGAAGCAATCCGGCTGGCACATTTTCAGCCGAGAGCCAACGGTGGCATCTGTCACCTGGCTGACAGAGCGAGTGTCACCGGGGCGCCGCCGACAACGTTCAGGAGCGCCGATACGACCCGGACTTGCCGCCGGTCTTCTCCCACAGTGCAATGTCGCCGATCACCATGGCCTTGTCTTTCGACTTGCACATGTCATAAATCGTCAGCGCCGCAACCGAGCACGCCGTGAGCGCTTCCATCTCGACGCCGGTGCGATCGAACGTGTCGACTGCAGCCTCGACCTCGATGGAGTCGTCATTGATCTCGAAGTTGATCGTGACCGCACCGACCATGAGCGGGTGACAGAGCGGAATCAGATCCGAAGCCCGCTTCGCAGCCTGGATCCCCGCAACACGAGCCACCGCCAAAACATCGCCCTTCTTGATCGCACCCTGTGCGACCGCCGACGCCGTCTCGGGAGTCATCGTGACCCGAGCGCGAGCAATCGCTCGACGGTGGGTCGGCTCCTTCGGCGTGACGTCGACCATCCGAGCACGGCCCAGCGGGTCGAGATGGGTGAAGCCATGGTCGCTCACCATCAGCCGCCGATCTCGCTCATGCTGCGGCGGGGTCGGATGAAGTGGACCTGGTTGATCTGATGACCGGCCCACTTGGCACCGACGCTCGCCTGCACCGCCGCGGCGACCGCATCATCGTCTCCCCCGTCACGCATGATGGCCCGCACGTCGGTCTCGTCCGTCGAGAACAGACATGACCGAAACTGACCGTCGGCGGTGATGCGCACCCGATCACAGGTGGAGCAGAACGACTCGCTGACCGTCGCCACCACGCCGATCTCCCCGCCGCCGTCGGCGTAGCGCCACCGTGTGGCGGGCGCCGACGTGCGCTCGATCGGTTCGAGCTCGTAGGCGCCTTGCAGCGTTTCGACGATCTCCGCTTGCGTCAGCACGAGCGAGTTGTTCCAGATCCGGTCGGCGTCGAGCGGCATGAACTCGATGAAGCGAACGACGACGCCGGTTTGTCGGCCCCACTCGGCAAAGTCGAGCACTTCATCGTCGTTGATGCCCTTCATCACGACGACGTTGATCTTCACCGGGTCAAACCCGGCATCGAGCGCAGCATCAACCCCCAGAAGCACCCGCTCGAGATCATCGCGCCGGGTGAGTTCATGAAAGCGGTCGCGCCGCAGCGAGTCGAGCGAGATGTTGACTCGCTTCAGACCCGCCTTCTTGAGTTCCTCCGCCACCAACGGAAGGGACACACCATTGGTGGTCATCGCCAGGTCGACACCAAGATTGGCCAGCTTTTCCACCAGGAGGGGCAGCCGGGCTCGGACCAGCGGTTCACCACCCGTGAGCCGGATGCCGTCCACGCCGAACCGCTCGACCATGACGGTCGCGAACCGCTCGATCTCTTCAAAGGTCAACAGATCGGATCGATGCTGCCACTGCATGCCCTCCTCGGGCATGCAGTACTGACAGCGGAAGTTGCACCGGTCCGTGACGGAGATGCGGAGATCGCGATGGACCCGCCCAAACCCATCGATCAGTTGCTGCGACATGACGACAATGCTACCGCCAGAGCGTCAGGCAATGAAGCGCAGGTTCACCGCAACGGCAGGATCTGGACCTCATCGCCAACACCGATCGCCACTCCATCAGGGGCCAGGGCGAGGGCGTCGGCGCGGGCCATCGCCGTCAACTGATGCGAACCCTGTCCACCCGCTCGGCGAACGTGCCAGCGACCGGTGTCGTCGACCCGCCCCTCAACCCGCAGAAAGTGGGTTTTCCCGTCAGCCGGATGTCCGAGCGTGTCTTCACTGACCGCTCGCATCAACCGAAGGTCCGTGTCGTCAGCGCCAGCCATGAACCCGATCGCGGGTCGGGCGAACAGCTCGAACGACACCATCGACGACACCGGGTTGCCGGGCAAGCCAAACACCGGTGTCGTACCGATCAGTCCGAACGCAAACGGTTTGGCCGGTTTGATCGCGATCTGCATCCAGCGCATGTCGCCGATCTCGTCGAGCACGACCTTCACATAGTCGAACGCGCCCATCGACACGCCACCGGACGACAAGATCGCATCGCAGGACGCAGCCCCCTCGACAAACCCGGCTCGGATCTCGTCAGGATCATCGGCCCGCAGCCCAAGGTCGATGGCGTCCCAACCGGCGGCGGCAACCAAGGTCAGCAAGGTGCGCCGATTCGAGTCCCGGATCTCCCCCGGGCGGAGCGGACGATCGTCCTCGACGAGTTCATCGCCGGTCGAAATCACACCGACCCGCGGACGGCGGACGACCGAGACCTCGCGAACCCCGACGCTGGCCAACACACCGAGATGCCCCGCGGTCAAAACGGTGCCGGGCTCGAACAACACATCGCCCGGGTTCACGTCCTCCCCTGCGCCTCGCACATGGTTGCCTTCCGGCACGGTGATCTCGATGGCGACCGTGCCCGCGGCCTCGTCGTACACACCCTTTTCGACCATCACGACCGCGTCGGCGCCGGCGGGCATGGGCGCACCTGTCATGATCCTTGCCGCCTGCCCGGGGCCGACCTCTCCATCGAGGGTGCTGCCAGCCGCGATCGTGCCGATCACGTCGAGGGTCACCGGCGTATCACCGGTGTCGGCCGCCCGAACGGCGTACCCGTCCATCGCGGTGTTCGCAAACGGCGGCACCTGCTCGGCCGCGACCACCGAAGCCGCGAGCACGAGGCCGGCGGCATCCGCGAGCGGAACCTTGACCGGATCGAGCCGGCCCACCCGATCGAGAACGTGCTGGCGAGCTTCTTCGAGGGAGATCACCCCCTCAGCGTGCCACTCCCACTCGAACGCCCCAACCCGGTGCGCCGCGTCAGTCGCCGAGGGCGGCTCGAAGCATGGCAGCCACGGAGCCATCGGGGTCGTCGCGCAGGGCGAGCTCGACATTGGCGCGAAGCCAGTCGGCCTTCTGCCCGGCGTCGAATCCACTGTCGTCGATCACCAGGCCTCGCAGGCCAGGATCACCGATCAGCATCGCCATCGCATCGGTGAGCTGAATCTCGCCGCCTCGCCCCGGCTTCGTCTGCGCAAGCCGATCGAAGATGTCGGCGGTGAACACGTATCGACCCGTGACCCGAAGGTTCGACGGTGCTTCCTCGAACGGCGGTTTCTCGACGATCTGATCGATCTCGATCACATCACCATCACGGCTCGCGATGCCAGCACAGCCATACGCAGAGATCTCCTCACCATCGACGGCGTTGAGCGACACCACCGATGCGCCCGTCGTCTCCGTGATCTCGATCATGCGCCGTAAGGTCTCACCCCCGTCGGGCATCAACTCGTCGGGCAACAGCACCGCAAACGGCTGGTCCCGGACATGGCGGGCGGCCATCGACACCGCATGACCCAAACCCAAGGGAGCTCCCTGTCGCGTGAAGTGGAAGGTGGCGAGATCGGTGATCCGACGAACCTCCTCGAGCATCGCCGTCTTCGCCTTGACCTCGAGTTCGTGTTCGAGTTCGGCCATCCGATCGAAGTGATCTTCGACCGCCTTCTTGTGGGGGCTGGTAATGATCACGATGTCTTCGATGCCTGCCGCCACGGCCTCTTCGACGACCCACTGGATCGACGGCCGATCCACGACCGGCAGCATCTCCTTCGGGATCGACTTCGTCGCCGGAAGGAAGCGGGTGCCAAGCCCGGCGGCTGGGATCACTGCGGTACGAACAGCAAGCATGCGGTGTCTCCTGTGGCGGGAATCAGACCGTCGCTTCGTCGTCTCGGATGAGGCGACGAATATTCGACTGGTGGCGCACGACGAGAATCGCCGCAACACCAGCGCCGACCGCAACCTCCCACCCGGGGCGACCGGCCAACAGACTCACAATCGGATACGCAACCGCAATTGAAAGGGAACCGAGAGCGGCAACTCGTCCCAGCCGAACCACGCCGAAAAACAACACCCCACACGCCAGGCCGATGAGCGGCGAGATCACGAGTCCACCGCCACCTGCGGTCGCGACTCCCTTGCCGCCGCGCAGCCGTCGCGTCACCGGCCAGACATGTCCGGCGACCGCCGCGACCCAGACGGCGTGGGCTTCTGGTCGGCCGGCGACCGCCAACGCAACGCCGACGGGAACTGCGCCTTTGAGCGCGTCGATGACACCAACCGCAACCCCCGCCCGCTTGCCGGCGAGGCGATACACGTTCGATGCGCCCGGATTGCCCGAGCCTTCCTGGGTCGGGTCGCTTGCGCCGAGGACGCGGGCCACGAGCTGGGCCGTCGGGAACGTCCCGACCAGATACGCGGCGACGATACCGAGAGCCAACAGCACCGCCCCATCGTACGGTGTCGCGCTCTCGGGCGAGCGATATCCTCACCGGCGTGCCGACCTATGACTATCGCTGCGACCTGACCGGTGAGATGTTCGAGATCTGGCAGTCGTTCTCGGAGGATCCCATCGAGGACTGCCCAACCTGTGACGGCAAGCTGACCAAGGTGTACTCAAACGTCGGCATTGCGTTCAAAGGCGACGGCTTCTACAAGAACGATCACGGTTCCGGCTCCAAACCCTCGGAGTCGTCGAAGACGACGGACTCGACGAGTGCGTCGGGATCATCGGAGGGCGGCTCGTCCTCGGGCAGCTCCTCGAGCTCATCGTCAGACACGTCCTCTTCGAGCTCATCGAGCGACTGACCGGTCCTTGCGTCTCGACTGAGACGACCAAACCCGACTTCCCCTCCCACGCCATGCATCGGGAAGTTCCATGTCTTCATCCTCACCGCGACGCGCCGAATTGCGCTCGCCCTTTCGTTCCATCCCGGTCGCCGTTGGGGCGGTCCGCAGCCGACTTCGGCGCCATCGAGCGGGACGGCGGGCGCTCTTCATCGTGGCGCTCGGCCTTGCCGCCTCTCATCTCAACGGTGCGATCAGCGACGCCGTTACGGCCCGCGACCACTGGTCGCCCGGCCCATCGATCTGGGCCACCACGACCGACATCTCATCGGGCGACATTATCCAACCCGACATGGTCCAGCGCATCGAACTGCCGGCTGGCGTGGTGCCCGAGGGCGCCCTCGTCAACGATCCCTCTGGGAGCCGGAGCCGAGTTGATCTCGTCGTAGGAGAGATCGTGATCGCCGACCGGGTCAGCGAGGCCGGGTCGGCCTTCGCCGCTCGAACCCCACCCGGAACGGCGACGATCGCACTCAGTCGCACCAGCGAGCTCTTCGCAATCGGTGACCGAGTCGACCTCCACGACCTCAGCGACGGTCGCCGTCTGACCGCCGACGGAGTTGTCGTGGCGACCACCGACCGCGACCTCGCGGTCGCCGTGGCCATCGCTGACATCGCCTCGGTCGTGCGTGCGTCGGGCGCAGCCGGGGTGGTCGCCGTGCTACGGACCGACTAACGCCAGCCGGTCGCCAAGATCAACAACACGGCGATGCCGAGCACGATCCGGTACACCACGAACGGGGCGAAGGTTCGGGTCTGCACCAACTTGAGGGTGCCCCACACCGCAACCCAGCCGGTGATGGCCGATGCCGCCATCCCCCACAGGAACGGGGGCCAGAAGTTCGATGGAATCGACGCATCCGCCAGTGCGAACACGCCGGCGCCGGCGATGATCGGCAAGCTCATCAAGAACACGAGACGGGCCGCCGCGTCCCGCTCGAACCCGAGGCCCCGACACACCGTGAGCGTTGCTCCCGACCGGCTCACACCCGGCTGCAAGGCCAACGCCTGCCCGACCCCCATCGCCAGCGCATCGCGCAGGCGGAATTCGTCGAGAGCCCGTCGCTCGGGAAGTCGATCAGCGACGAGGAGCGCCACGCCAAACACGATCAACATGAGGGCGATCATCCAGATCCGATCGAGGTCAGCGATCTGATCCTTCAACAAGACACCCGTGATACCGGCCGGAACGGCACTCGCCACGAGAAACCAGGCGATGCGCCCGTCGGTCTCCAACGGTTGACCCCGCAGCGGGGCGAAACCGGCCATGAGGTACTTGACGACGTCATGTCGCAGGTACGCGATCGCACCGAAGAGGGTTCCGAGGTGCACAGCGACGTCGAACGCCGTCTCCAGGTCTTCGTCGAGGGCGTCCCACCCAAAGAGCCAACGGGTCAGCTCGAGATGCCCGCTCGACGAGATCGGCAAGAACTCCGACAGTCCCTGCACAATGCCCAGCACGATGGCGTGAAGGATCTCCATACTCGCTCCTCGTCGGCTGCGGTCGGCGCGAGGTTAGGCGCCGGGCCCGCCGCCGAGGGTCAACCCCTCGATCATCAGTGACGGGACGAGCGTTCCACCCGGTTGACGTTCAAGATCAGCGCCAACGGCGACGATGTCGAGCAGCAAGCGGGGAAGCGCACCGGCGAGCGTGCCCTCCCGCACCGGTTCGGCGAGTTCGCCGTTGCGGATCATCACCCCTTCGACGCCGACGGACAGATCACCGCTGACGGCATTGACACCGCTGTGAAGCCCTTGCAGCGAGGCGACGAGCAACCCATGGTCGATGTCTGCGATGAACGAGTCGAGATCGCCTTCACCGGGCGCCACCCGCAGCGAGCGGTAACCGGGACTCGGCATGCCGCGGACCGAACGCAACGCCGAACCGGTCGATGCTGCGCCCAGACCACGAGCGCTGCGACTGTCGTGCAAGAAGCCGTCGAGAACCCCATCGGTGATGAGCGGAACGCGACGGCAGGCGAGACCCTCACCGTCGAACGCGGACGCCGAAAGCGAGTCGGGATCGATGGGATCGTCGAGCATGGTGAGCGACGGCGTGGCAATGGCCTGCCCCACCCGATCACCGAATGGCGTTCGCCCCTTCACCACCCGCTCGCCCGACAACATGCCGGCCACGATGCCGAGCACGGTGGCGGCAAAGCGAGGTTCGAGCACGACGATCGGGCGGCCCGTCTCAGGTGGACCGGCACCAAGCAGCTGTACGCCACGCTCGACCGCGAGCCGAGCAACCTTCTCGACATCGAGGTCCTGTGGCGCCGCCGCGGCATCGACCGCCCCGCCGGTGCGGGTCGCGCCAGACGGGTCATCGATGAGTGCACTGGTCGAGATCGACGCAGATGCGCCTCGATCCCAACCGTCGATTCCCGCAGTGCTCACGATCGCGCTCTCGCCTCGGGCATCGACATAGATCGAGGTGCGGACACCTCGTACCCGCTCGTCGGCCGCTCGCGTCGCCGCTTCGAGTTCGATTGCCAAGGCGACCTTGTCATCGACCGACATCGCGTCGAGCCGGTCATCCCAAGGGTCGATCTCGGCCGCGGCCACCCCGTCGGGTTCGGCGAGCCCGACCCGGTCGTCGGGCTCCGCAAAGTCGAGATTGTCGCGTGCTTCAGCCAGCAACTCGCCCACGACATCGCCGTCGAAGGTACCGGCGTGGGCAAATCCCTCGCGACCGTTGCGGATGACCCGCACCCCGACGCCTCGGCTCTCAGCAACGGTGAGCGACTCGACCTCACCGCCGTGGACCCGAACCTCGGTGCGCACGGAGGATCCTGCGCACACCTCGACGTGCTCACCGACTTGGGCTTGCGCAACCAGCCGCCGTGCGAGCTCCTGGCTTTCCGCCGGTTTGCTCATCTCAGGCTCCCGACATCGTCACGTCGGCGACGACGAGCGAAACCCCTGCCGCGCTCATCGGCAACCACTCGAGATCGTTACCGATCCCTTCGATGTCGTGAAGCAGCCGCTGCAACGTCGAGGCAATGGTGACTTCACGGATTGGTTCGGCGACCTCGCCATTGCGGATCCGCAGCCCCTCCGCACCGGTCGAGAAGTCGCCCGACACCGGATTGACTCCCGAGTGCAGTCCGGCGACGCCTTGCACGAGAAAGCCGTTGTCGATCCCTGCGATCAGGTCTGCGGGTGAACGATCACCGGGCGTCAGTGCGAGTGCTTGCGCGCCGACCCCCGGTCCGCTCTTGAAACCGCCCCGCACCGCTGAACCGGTGGACGGGCGGGCGGCTCGGCGACCGGAGTAGGCGTTGTGGAGAAACGCCTGAAGTTCGCCGTCGACGATCAACGGCACGCGGCGAGTTGCGAGTCCCTCGCCGTCGACGATGCCGGCAGTGAACGCATCGGCGTTGGTCGGATCGTCAACCAACGTGATCGACGAAGCAGCGACCGCATCACCGAGACGGTCTGCGAACATCGACCGGCCTTTGAGTACGGCGTCCCCGGTGAGCGTATGGCCGACGATGCCGAGGAATTGGGCCGTCACGAATGGGTCGAGCACGACGGTGAGGCGCTCCGATGCTGGCTTCGTGCCGCCGAGTAGCCGGGTCGCACGCTCACCGGCGTCGCGTGCGGCGGCGGCCGGGTCGAGTCCACGTGGATCGCGGCCGAGCGAGAACCCGAAGCCCGTCTGGGTTTCGCCATCTCGCTCTGCCATCGAGTGGGTGGACACGTAACACCCGGTGCCGCGACCGGTGGCTGCGATTCCGGTCGACGTTGCCACGGCCGACTCGTAGGCCATGTCGACGTACTCTGCCGACTCGACACCACTCACCAACGGATTGGCGTCGAGCGTCAGCCGCTCGAGCTCGATCGCCAACGCCACCTTCTCGTCGGTGGTGAACGACGCGAAGTCGTCGGACCACAGATCGAGGTCAGCGAAGCCGACGTCATCGGGGGTCGCCAGCCCGTTGAACTCGTCGGGTTCGGCGAACGATGCATTATCGCGGGCCTCGCGGAGCGTCTCGCTGAGCGCATCTTCGTCGAGCGTCCCGGCGTAGGCGTAGCCCTGCTTGCCGTCGACGATGACCCGAACGCCGATGCCACGAGACTCGGCTCGGGTGAAGGATTCGACCGCGCCGTTGTAGGCCCGGACGTCGGTCTCGGTTTCGTGAACGACGAACGCTTCAAGTTGCTCGCCGGCGTTGGCCCACCCGGCGACCCGGGTGGCGATGTCGAGAAGTTCAGCCATCGTCAGGCGGCAGTGCCGCCGACCGTCAACGACGTCACCCGAAGCGTCGGCGTGCCATCACCAACCGGCACGCCCTGGCCGTCCTTGCCGCAGGTCCCTGGAGAGCCCATCTTGAAGTCGTGGCCGAGCATGTCGATCCGGGTGAGCACGTCAGGCCCATTGCCGATGAGATTGCCCTCGCGGATCGGGTCGGTGATTTGACCGTTCTCGATGAGGTACGCCTCGGTCATGCCGAACACGAAGTCACCGGTCGCGGTGTTGACCTGACCACCGCCGAGCTGGGCGACGTACACGCCGGAATCGGTGTCGGCGATGATGTCGGCCGGATCGTCATGGCCCGCCGTGATGTAGGTGTTGGTCATGCGAACCATCGGCAGGTGCTGATAGCTCTGGCGCCGTCCGTTGCCCGATGACTCGCGGCCTTCCTTGCGAGCACGCAGGTGATCCCACATGTAGTCGGTGAGGACGCCGTTCTCGATCAAGACGTTGTGACCGGCCGGGCGGCCTTCGTCGTCGATCGCGAAGTAACCCCACTCACCGGCCATAGTGCCGTCGTCGATCAAGGTCACGAGCGGGGAGGCGACCTGCTCGCCAACCCGGTTCGCGAACACCGACGCCGACTTGCCGACGAGATCGGCTTCGAGGCCGTGCCCGCACGCTTCGTGGAAGAGCACACCGCCGCCACCGGGGCCGACGACGACGGGTACGGCGCCAGACGGCGCGGGCCGGGCGGACAGCTTGGTGATCGCGCGCTCGGCGGCGCGACGGCCCATCCCTTCGACATCGGCCTCGTCGAACAGTTCGAAACCGACGGTACGGCCCGTCGATTCGCGACCGGTCTGCAGTCCGGTGTCGCCGGTGGCCACGCATGAAACGCTGAAGAGCGTCCGGATCTGATCGTCCTCGGCGAGGAGCCCGTCGGAATTGGCGACGAGGATCCGGCGCCGTGAGTCGCCGTAGCGGGCCGACACCTGTGAGATGGCCGAACCCTCGGCGCGGGCGGCTTCGTTGGCGAGTGTCAACAAGCCAACCTTGGTGGCTTTGGCGACATCTTCGGGCGGGATCCGCACGGGAGCGCCACGCTCGACGTCGATCGGCGATACCGCGACGACCGTGTTGGCGCCTCCTCCCCCTCGTGCAGCCGACGCGGCCGCTTCCGCTGCGGCTCGGAGACCTGCCTCACTCAAATCTGCGGTATGGGCGAAGCCGGTCGTGTCACCCACAACGACCCGAATCCCGGCGCCCCGGTCGCGGCCGCTGGTGAGTTCTTCGACTCGTCCGTCGTCGAGCACCGCGGACGACGACCGCTTGTCTTCGACGAACACCTCGGCAAACTCACCCCCGGTTCGCATCGCGGTGGACAGGGTGCGGTTGATGAGCTCGTGGTCGAGCACGGTGCCTCCGAAAAGGTGGGGTGTGAGGGGGGAGCCCCATGGTATCGGGGCGGAACGCTCTCTCTCATGGCGAGGCCCCAAACGGGCCGAACGACTCCTCTCGGTGGGCCCCGCCGCCCGCCAGCCACGGCGCCGGACCGACACCGATTCGCCATGTCTCTCGCACGACGGTGTCGAGGCCCGAGTACGTCGCTTCGTAGGTCCACGTCGTGGAATCATCGTCACCCACCGCCACGAGCCCATCAGCCAACGATGCGTGGAACATGCCTCGCAGCGCGGCAATGGTCGCCGCCTGGTTCGCTTCTCGGCGATGTTCACGCAGGCGTTGCGGCGGATCCGCCGGGTCGGGCGAGTCGGTCCAGACCTCGACCGTTGTTGCGTCCCATCGGGCGGCGGTCCCAGCCGTCCATGCCATCGACTGGTGCGGGTCGAGTGCGATCTCGGCCTCCAGGTCGAGCACCAACCATCCGATCGTCGGCCAGGTGACCTCCGGCGACCGCGACGCGGGCTCGTCCAGGTCATTCGGCGGCGGGGCGCTGTCGGTCGGCGGCGGGGCCGGCGCGGATGATGGCGAACACGCGGCTGCAACTGCGGCGCTCAAGGCGGCGGCGCACAGCACGCTCGCGAACCGACGAAACAAGAAATGGGTGGGGCCCATGGGTCATCTCCCTCGAGACGGGAACGATGACGGGGCCGGTCGCACCGCGAGACGCCTCTCAGCCTAGGCGAACCTCGGTTACGATCCGGCCCGATGTCGGACGCCGAGCACGGGTCGACGCCGGCCCCCGGCAGTGGCGTCGCCGAAACCGCAACCGAAACCGAAACCGCTCGACCGCTGCGCTGGTGGGTCGAGCTGGGGTTGACGCTCGCCTTCTACGTCATCTACTCGGCCATCCGGAACCAGTTTGGGTCGGCGCTGGGGGCGTCGGTGCAAGAGGCGTCCTATCGCAACGCCGAACGCATCATCGACATCGAGCGGGCGGTCGGCCTGTACGTCGAGGAGTGGCTGCACAACCGATTCCTCGAGTGGGACTGGTTCATCATCTTCTGGAACGTCTTCTATGGCACGTTCCACTTCGCGGTGACGATCGGGGCGATGGTGTACCTGTTCGTGCGGTTCCCTCGCCGCTACACGTTCATGCGCTCGACCCTGGCTGCGACAACCGGCGTCGCGCTGGTCGGGTTCGCCTTCTTTCCGTTGATGCCGCCGCGCTTGCTCGGCAATTGCGACTCGCGGTTCGGCGCCTGTGAGCCAGGGCACGACTATGTCGACACTCTCGTCGACCCCGGTGGGCTGTGGTCATTTGAGTCCGGCACGATGGAGACGATCAGCAATCAGTACGCAGCCATGCCAAGCCTGCATGTTGCCTGGGCGACCTGGTGCACGATTGCGTTGTACCCGGTCCTGCGGAGCCGGTGGGCGCGTGTGGCGATCGCGGCCTACCCGGTCTTGACCCTGTTCGCGATCGTGGTGACGGCCAATCATTTCTGGCTCGACGCCGTCGGTGGCCTGCTTGCGCTCGGAATCGGTATCAAAGTTGCGGGCCGCCTGACTCAAATCCTGCCGGGTCCGGCGGGTACCCTGACAAGCGATGCTGCTCGACGCCCTGAATGGGCCTGACGATCTTCGCGGCCGGTCGTACGCCGAACTCGACGACCTCGCCGATCAGATCCGCCACCTCGTGATCGACTCGATCAACGAGCACGGAGGCCACCTCGGGTCGAATCTCGGCGCGGTCGAGCTCACGATTGCGCTGCATCGGGTGTTTCGCTCACCCCACGACGTGATCCTCTGGGACACCGGCCATCAGTCGTATGTCCACAAGATGCTGACCGGCCGGGCCGGCGACTTCGCGACCCTGCGAGAAAGCGGCGGACTGTCGGGCTACCCGAGTCGCACGGAATCCGATCACGATTGGATCGAAAACAGCCACGCATCGACCGTGCTCAGCTATGCCCACGGCATCGCGACAGCGTTCGAAGCCACCGATGCTCGACGCCGCATCGTCGCGGTCATCGGCGATGGCGCCATGACCGGTGGCATGGCGTTTGAGGGTCTCAACAACCTCGGCCACGCGGGGAGCGACGTCACGATCGTGCTCAACGACAACGGGCGGTCGTACGCACCGACGGTGTCGCGGCTCTCCGAGAGCCTGGTGAAGATCCGCAACAACCCCGTCTACATGCGCCGCCAAGCCAAGATCGAAGAGATCGCCGAGTCCATTCCCTGGGTTGGCGAACAGATCAGCCGAGGGGTGCGGATGTCGAAGGCAGCCGTCCGCGAGATGTGGGAGCCGTCGGCGTTCTTCGAGGACCTCGGCGTTCGCTACATGGGTCCGTTCGACGGTCACGACATCGAGTCGATGGAAGAGGCGCTGGACAACGCCGCTGAATTTGCCGGGCCCGTCGTCGTCCATGTCTTGACGCAAAAGGGCAAGGGCTACGCTCCGGCCGAGCAGGACCCGATCAAGAACATGCACGACGCCAAGCCGGGTCTGAACGACACCGGGTCGGCCCTCAAGGAAGGCTCCTACACCGCAGCCTTCAGCGAAACGCTCGTGAAGCTCGGCGATCAGAACATCGATCTCGTGGCAATCACGGCAGCGATGCCAGACTCCACCGGCCTGTTGCCGTTCCGCGAGCGTTTCCCGAATCGTTGTTTCGATGTCGGCATCGCCGAGCAACATGCGGTCACCTCCGCAGCCGGCATGGCGATGGGTGGGCTACGACCGCTGGTCGCGGTGTATTCGACCTTCCTCACCCGAGCGATCGATCAGGTCAACCTCGACGTCGGCCTCCACGGTTTGCCGGTGATCTTCTGTCTTGACCGGGCCGGGATCACGGGCCCTGACGGCGCCAGCCATCATGGTGTCCTCGATCTGGTGTTGTTGACGAAGGTGCCCGGTATGACGGTGTTCGCACCCTCGAGCTATCAGGAACTCCAGCAGATGATGGAGGACGCGATCGACATCACGTCCGGTCCCGTCGCCATCCGTTGGTCGCGGGGCAAGGCCGCTCATGTTGGCCATGGCGAGGTCGGTGCCGGTCTTCGCGCCCGCAAGGTCCGGTCGGGCGACGGCCGGATCGCGCTCGTTGGCTTTGGCCAGATGTTGCCCGCCGCCACCGCAGCCGCCGAGCTGCTTGCGGCCGAAGGTATCGAATGCACGATCTATGACCCTCGGGTCGTCATGCCGCTCGACCCCGAGATGGTCGATGATCTCACCCGCCACGACTGTGTCGTGTCGATCGAGGACGGTCTGCGGATCGGGGGCGCCGGCGCCGGGGTGCGCGATGCCCTGGGCGAACAGGGGGCGAGTTGCCGAGTTCGGGTGCTCGGCATCCCGACCGAATACATCCCTCACGGTGATCCCGACGAGATCCACGCCGGGTTCGGCCTCGACGCGGACGGCATCGCCGCCTCGGTTCGCAGCCTGCTCAGCTAGCACCCATCGGTCGAGCCGATCGCGGGCCATCGGGGAAACCAGCCGCGAAGCTCGCTCCGGTACCGGCGCTCGCCATCGACCAGCCGCCGCATCACGTCGAAGGGGCGTAGATCGACCCGGAGCTCAGGTGTAGTAGGGGTTCTCGCCTTGCTGATGGTCGGTGGTGTCAACCACTTCGGTGATCTCGGGCACTGCGTCGAGGATGGCTTTTTGAATGCCTTCCTGCAGGGTCGCGGCACTCATCGAGCAGCCCTGGCAACCGCCACCCATGGTCACAAACGCTTTGTCTCCCTCGACGCCGACGAGTTCGGCAAAGCCACCGTGTGAGGCAAGGGCTGGGTTGATGCGCTCCGCCAACAGCATCTGCACCTTCTCGGCAGTATCGCCAACGAGTTCCAGCTGGCCGAAGTCGCCAAGCGGGTTGGGCCGATTCGGATTGCGGATCACCAGGCCGCCTTGGCCGGCAACCGATGGCAGATCGAGCGTTGCGCCCTTCATTGCGTCGGCGCTGTTGGCCGGGATGATGACCGTGAGCCCTTCGCTGGTATGAAGGTGATCGTCATCGGCGGCTTCGGCAACGGGCTCGAGAGACAGGTCGTAGGTGTAATCGGTCCCCGAAGCGCCGGTGACCTCGATCCGCAGGCCGAGGCCTTCCGCATCGTCCTCATTGGAACGAATGTCGAGCACCGTCGCCCGAGCGGCTTCAGTGACGATCAGGATCTCGCTCGTGGTGTCCGGGGATGCCGTATCGGTCATAGTCATCAGGATAACGCCAGGGCCCCGCTCAGCATTCCCGGGCCCGATCGATCAGCGACCGTCGATCTCGTCGATCTCGGCCGTGCGCTCCAACCAACGTTCCTCCGCCTCGGCCAGGGCCGCTTCTTCGGCCGCGAGTGCCGACCCGACCTGGGCGAGCACCGCGTGATCGGTTCCTGCGGCGGCGAGCTCATCGCGCAGCGCAACGACGCGCTTCTCGAGCCGAGCCATGTCTTTTTCGGCCGCCTTCAGCTCGTGACGCACCGTCGAGCGTGATCGATGTGCGCGTTCAGGACGTTCTCGAGTGTCGGCCGCTGGGGTCGAACCGCCCGACGTGTCGAGCGTCCGGATATTGCTGGCGCCCTCCCGGTCGCCGAGCCAGCCGGCGTACCCGCCTGGCCACCGACGGGCTTCACCGTCATCGATGACCAACACGTCATTGACCGTTCGATCGAGGAACGTGCGGTCATGGCTGATCACAACCACCGCCCCCGGCCAATCGTCGAGAAAGTCCTCCAACGCCCGCAGCGTGTCGAGATCAAGGTCGTTGGTGGGCTCATCGAGCAACAACACGTTCGGTTTCGCCGCCAACGTCAGCACCAGCTGCAGCCGACGTCGCTCACCGCCGGACAACAGCTCGATCGGTGACTTCTGCGCGTCACCGTCGAACCAGAAGCGTTCCAGCAACTGAACGTCCCACCAATCCGGCTCAGCCCCCTCGCCCGCGATCGCGTGCCGGACACGCATCTGGGGATCGAGATCTCGGCCTTGTTGGTCGTTGAGCCCGATCGCGACCGTCGGTCCCTGCACTCGATGCCCGCCAAGCGGCGCCCGCCGGCCGGCGATCACATCGAGCAGCGTCGACTTGCCTGACCCGTTCGCACCCACGATGCCGAGTCGCTCACGCCGATCGAGCAACAGGTCGAGTCCCGATACCAGCGGCGCATCGGCATCGAAGCCGACCGTGATGTCATGCAACTCGACCACCTGGTCACCAAGGCGCGGCGTGCCCTGGTGAAGCGAGTCAAGATCGAGATCCCCATCTCGCGCCGCCGCCTGAGCCCGGGTGTTGATGAGCTCGGTTGCGCGCTCCACCCGAGCCCGGCTCTTCCGGGTCCGGGCCTTGGCCCCTCGTCGCAGCCACGCCAGCTCCCGGCGCGCCAGATTTTGACGGGTCGATTCGTGCGCGGCCGCCCGCTCCTCACGTGCCGCTCGGCCTTCGAGATAGCCGGCGTAGCCACCCTCGTGCACGTAGGCGGCGCCTCGGTCCAGTTCGAGCACACGGGTCGCAACCTGATCGAGCACGTAGCGATCGTGGGTGACGATCACCAAACCACCCCGGAACTGCTCGAGTTCATGTTCCAGCCACTCGATGGCGTCGACGTCGAGATGGTTGGTGGGTTCGTCGAGAACGAGAAGGTCGGCGTCGGTCACCAGGGCCTTGGCAAGCGACACCCGCTTTTCCTGTCCTCCCGACAGCTGATCGACCGGACGGTCGATCACGTCGGCGAGGCCAAGCCGATGCAGGGCCGCCTCTCCTCGCCACCCACCGCCGACTGCGTCTCGAACCGAGCCGGACGGCAAGGTCGTGACCTGGTCGACCGCCGCCATCGTCACGCCCCGCCCGCGGCGCACCTCTCCCGACTCCGGTTCGCGCGTCCCGGCGATGATCGACAGCAAGGTCGACTTGCCGGTGCCGTTGATGCCGACCACACCCAACCGATCGCCCGCCGCAACCGTCACCGACACGTCGGCGAACAGGGGCCGCAGCGGCCGGCTCATACTGACACGGTCCACGTCGACGAGGATCACGTGCCGCAGACTACGACCATCCCCCATGGCTCCCACGAGGTGCGGGCGTGACCGAGGAACGCCATCCCATCATCGAAGCGCTGGATGCCCGGCCGCCGTGGACGCCGGCCCGTCTCACGCGCGTCATGCAGCGGGTCAATCCCGCGGTACGCACCGTGTCCGCGAAGATCGACCCCATCGAGCGCGACTGGCACGCCATCACCGAATCGGCCCTGACGGCGGCGGACGGCCCCGGCGCGCTGCCGTTGTGGGCCGCACTCGGAGACTCGACGGCACAGGGCATCGGTGCCTCGACGATCGACCACAGCTGGATCGCTCGCATCGACGCCGCCCTTGCCGCAGATGATCGGCCTCATGCGCTCGTGAATCTGAGCCGGTCCGGGGCGACGAGCGAACACGTCATCGATGAACAACTCCCGTTGCTGGATCTCCTGCCCGCGGCGCCCACGATCGTCACGGTCTGCGTCGGCTCGAACGATCTCATGCGCAACCCCAACCCGTCGGCTCTGGCCGAGCGACTCAACCGTCTGGTTGCCGCGCTCCCCGCCGGGGCCATCATTTCGGCGCTCCCGGCGCCGTCGTTTAGCCCGACGGGCCGCTACGTCAATCGGGCCCTGCGCGAAACCGCCGCCGACCACCGGGTTCTCGTCGCCGAACTCGGACCGCACATGGTTGCCCCACACCGGGGGGTTTCGGCCGACCTGTTCCACCCGAACGACCGGGGTTATGACGCCTGGATGCGGGCCTTTGCCGAACAGCTCGGGCTCGACCCGGACCGAGTACCGGCCCAGGGCGCGGTCACGTCACGTCTACCCGGCCCTTGAGCGCCCGAAACGACAGGGTCTGGGTGATGAAGCCCAGCACGGCGATGGCGAGCAGGCCCTTGCCCAGCTCAGCCGGATCCCAGCCGCTGAACAGCGAACGCAACGCACCGAACACGTAGGTGACCGGGTTGTAGCGGGCGACCGACGCCAACCAGCCACTCATGTTTTCGAGCGGAACGTACGCGGTCGTCAAGAAGGCAAACGGGAAGAAGATGATGAACGACGAGTTGACGGCTCCGGGATTCCCGGTCTTCAACGCGATCGCGTAGGGAATGCCCGTGTAGGCCAAGCCCCAGAGCGCAGCCAAGAAGATGAAGACCAGAACCCCCAGCACGCCGGTCTCGAAGCGGGCGCCGATGGCGAAGCCGAGGATCATCACGGGGATTGCGAGTGCGATCACCAGAACGAAGTCAGCCATCATGTGGCCAAGCAGCAGGGCTCGACGTGAGACCGGTGTCGTCATCAACCGATCGAAGTACCCGTTCTGGATGTCGAGCACCATGGCGTTGGCCCGGGTTACACCGGTGACCGCAAAGACGATGGCGACCGGCAGCTGAAACTCTCGGTAGGTGATGTCGATGTTGGTGAACTGAGCCGCCTCGGACAGCGACCCGACATTGACCACCAGGAAGAACAGCGGGATGAACAGCGTCGGACCGATGAATGCGATGTCTCGGGGCAACTGACGGATCGACCGGCGAGCGATCGAGATCGTATCCTGCACGAACCCGGCCCTTCGAGCGATGAACGGAGCAGAGGCGCTGGTATCGGTCATGCCTGACCTCCTTCGAGATGGGTGCCGGTTACATCGAGGAACACATCGTCGAGGGTCGGGGTGCGCAAACTCAGCTCCTTGACGTCGATGCCGGCGCTGGCGAGCGCCAATGCAACCGGGCTGATCGCCTTGGCGCCATTGTCACTGGCGACCCGCAGTTCGGCCCCGAACACATCGACTGCGCCGAGGCCGTCGACGCCGCTCACGGCCGCCTTCGCGGCAGCCGGATCACCGTCGATCACTGCGGTGACCACATCGGTGCCGATCGATCGCTTGAGCTCTGACGGGGTGCCCTCCGCCACGAGCCGGCCCGCGTTGATGATGCCGACCCGGTCGGCGAGCTCGTCGGCTTCCTCCAGGTACTGGGTGGTGAGAAACAAGGTGAGGCCGATCTCTCGGTTCAGGCGGCGGACCTCTTCCCACACCCGCAACCGGCTGGGCGGGTCGAGCCCGGTGGTGGGCTCGTCGAGGAACAGCACCGACGGGTTGTGTATGAGTGCCGCGGCGAGATCGAGACGGCGGGCCATACCGCCCGAATACGTCCGCACCAGGCGATCCAGCGCACTCATTTCGAGGATCGGCGACAGTTCCTCGATACGCGCATCGATCTGCGGGCGGGTCATCCCAAAGAGACGACCCTGGGTCACGAGGATCTCCCGGCCGGTCATGTTGTCGTCGAGACCGGCTTCTTGCAGCGCAACCCCGATCGACAGACGCACGTCATCCGCATCGGTGGCGACGTCGAGCCCGCCGACCCACGCTCGGCCACCGGACGGCGCCAGCAAGGTGCACAACATGCGCACCACGGTCGACTTGCCGGCCCCGTTCGGCCCGAGAAAGCCATAGATCTCACCGGGCTGGACCTCGAGGTCGACACCGTCCACGGCGACCACGTCGTCGCCGAATGTACGGCGGAGGCCTTCCGCACGAACCGCTGCGATTGGAGAATCGGACATGTCGTCAACCTAGTGCGACCCAGTGACACGACAGAGCGACAGGCAGGGGGGAATCATCCATCGAGCGGAATCTCGAGCCCGGCCGGTGGGTTGCCATCCCTAGACTCGCCCCACCCCCGAGAGAGAGCACCTGCCATGGCCGAATCCACCATCAACGCCGTCGACTTCTACTGGCGGCCCGGCTGCGGCTTCTGCGCCATGCTCAACCGCAACCTCGACCGGGCCGGGGTCCCCCTCGACAAGCACAACATCTGGGACAACCCGGGTGACGCGGCCATCGTGCGCCAGCACGCCAACGGCAACGAGACCGTCCCCACCGTCGTCATCGACGACATTGCGATGGTCAACCCGAGTGCCGACGACGTCATCAC
Source organism: Actinomycetota bacterium (assembly GCA_039188975.1). Classification (GTDB taxonomy): domain Bacteria; phylum Actinomycetota; class Acidimicrobiia; order Acidimicrobiales; family Aldehydirespiratoraceae; genus UBA11606. The sequence goes on along the minus strand of JBCCYT010000005.1, from coordinate 29,210 downwards.
CGTGCTGAGCGCGAAGGCGCCGCACCTGGTGCCCGAAGGATGGGAGCCACCCCAGCCGAGTCGGCTGGGGCAGGTCGCCCGCAAACTGCTGGGCGGCTGACACGACCGGCTCTGGGCACCACTCGACGACCGAGCCCGCCTATTCTTCGTCGATCAAGAAGCGGCCGCACTCCGGCCAGGGCTGATGGCCTCGGCGGGCGTAGAGCTCCCGTGCCCGAGCATCTTGCTCCTCCGGTGGCGCAGCCGCAGGGTCACCGGTGCCGCCGACCGTTTGCCAGGTCGCGTAGTCGAACTGGTAGGCACCCCGGTAGGTCCCCGAAGGATTGATCGCCTGATAATTGTCGGTCGACTCACAGAACCGGAGCCGGGCCCAACGATCGGCGGGGGCGATGCCCCACTGCCCTTCCGCAACCGCGACCGCGGTGCGATCCCAGGCATCGGCCAACGGCAGCACCTCGGTGAGCTCTTCCTCGCGGAGATCGAGTGCATCGATCTCGATCTCGAGCCGGATGATCGTGGCCCGGAGCTCCTCCGCTCGATTGATCGTGGCCAGCACGTCGTCGTCCGCTCGTTCGAGCAGGGCTTGCATACGTTGGACCGCGACCTTGGACGAGCCGGCATGGGAGCGAACGAGGTACTGACGCCACGCGAAGTCCGAGGCGCCTCCAACCGCAGTCAGATACTCGAGTTCGGACAGCTCACCGCCGGTGATGAAGGACTCGATGGCGACCCGGCGAAGGTTGTCGGTGGCCGCCTCGATCTCGGCGGCGAGGCGGCGCTGCTCAGCGTCGAGATCGTCGCGGGCGGTCAAGACCGCGGTGAGTTCGGCTTCTGATGCGGTGAGTGTCATCAGATTGTCGAGTCGCGCATCCGCGATCTCGGCGAGCTCCGCTCGAACGTCATCACCGGTTGGGATGTCGCCGCGGAGGTCGTCGACCGTCTGGGCTGATGCGCCCAGTGCCTGCCATCCTGCGATCAACGCCAGCACGGTCACCAGTGCCAGGATCCGCCCTGCTCGACGTGACGATGACGGCAGCGCCAGCCCGTCCCCGGATGCGCGGAGCCGCGACGGGTCCTCGATCTGGTGAGGGGGAAACCCTGGGGCGGTGGTGAAGCGATTTGCGGTCATGACTGCACGGCGTGGGTGGAGCACGCGGCAGCGAGCGCGCAAAGCGCTCGACGACCCTCCACCCGTCGTGAGGAAAATCTACCCAGGACCCGACCGAACGAAAAGGCGGACGGCCACCTAGTCTCCGAGCGTGGCCGATTCCCCCTACGACGCCATCGTGCTCGTCAGCTTCGGCGGACCCGAGGGTCCCGATGACGTGATCCCGTTCCTCGAGAACGTGACGGCCGGTAGGAACATCCCGCGCGAACGGCTCGCCGTCGTCGGCGAACACTATGCGTACTTCGACGGGGTGAGCCCGATCAACGAACAATGCCGGCGACAACAGTCGGCTCTCCAGACTGCGCTGATCGAGACCGGGCTCGACCTTCCGGTGTACTGGGGTAACCGCAACTGGCACCCGTTCCTCGCGGACACCGTGGAGCAGATGGCCGAAGATGGCATTCGGCGGGCGCTCGCGATCTTCACGTCGGCGTACTCGTCGTACTCGGGTTGTCGCCAGTACCGCGAGAACCTGATCGCGGCCCGAGAGACGGTTGCTGATCGCCGGCCCGACCTCACCGTCCCCGAGATCGACAAGGTTCGGGCGTACTACGACCACCCCGGCTTCTTGGAGCCGTTCATCGACGCCACCAACCATGCGCTCGCCACGCATGGGCCCGAGGCCGAACCCACCCTGTTGTTCACCGCCCATTCCATCCCGTCCTCGATGGCGGCTGTGTGCGACTACGAGATCCAGCTGCGCGAGGCGATGCGAATCGTCTGTGCCGCGTTGCCCCGACCCGACCTGCCGGCGCAACTGGTGTGGCAGAGCCGTTCGGGCCCGCCACAGGTACCCTGGCTCGAGCCCGACGTCAACGACGTGATCGAGCAGCTCGCCGACGAAGGGGTCACGGCGGTCGTGATCATCCCGATCGGCTTTGTCAGCGACCACATCGAAGTCATGTGGGATCTCGACACCGAGGCCGTGCAGACCGCCGAGCGGGTGGGCATCGAGGTCAGCCGCGCCATCTCGCCCGGCACAGGGCCGGTTGCGCCGTTCATCGACATGTGGGTCGATCTCATCGGTGAGCGGATCGCAGCCGAGATCGCCGATGACCCCACGGTCGTTGCCCGAGCGGCGTTGGGTGGACTCGAGGTGCGGCCCGACGTGTGCCGGGTCAACTGTTGCCCACCGCCCCAACGCCCCGCCGGTCGCCCAACCAGCTGATCGCGCGTCTCGCGCGCACGAGCGCGCGTACCGCGCGAGGGGATCCACCCGGACCGCGTCGAGGCTTTCTACTGTGGTGCGGGTCGGGAGGAAACGGGCCGGTGAACCACGCGAAGATTGCCGCTGAAGCGATCCGCTATCGCCTGGACCTCGTGCGCGGCCCCATGGTCACCTCCGCCGACTGGGACATCGAGGCAATGGCCGGCGCCACGGTCACCGCCGCGGATCCGTCGGTCGACGGCGCCATCCGGCGAATCGCCACCGCCTGGGTGCGAGCCGGGCTTCCCGCCGAGGCGCTGTGCTCCCCGTGGGCCTGCCCCGAAGCGCAAGCGCTGTTCCTCAACAACCCCGACCTCGTCGACGCCCTCGACGACATCGTGCGGGTCGCGACCCGATCAGACGCGGCCTGACCCAACCGGCAGCATCACCCGCACGAGTGCGCCGCCCTCGCTGCGATTCGACACCTCGATTCGGCCGTTGTGCGCAGTGACGATCGTGTTGGCGATCGCCAGGCCGAGGCCGCTCGACCCTCGGCTGTCACCACGCCGGAACCGGTCGAACACGTGCGGCAAGATGTCGGGGTCGAAGCCGGGGCCGTCATCGGCGATATCGATCACCGCCCACTTGTCGACATCGCCGGTCGACAACCACACGTGCTGGGATCGAGCAACGGCGTTGTTGGTCAAGGTCTCGACCGACTGACGGATCATCCCGTAGTCCGCGTCGATCACCAACGCACCGGTCGGCTGCGCTTCGACGATCGTGCCATCGACCCGGATCCCCGCTGCGACCTCCTCGGCGAGAAGATCCAGCCGCAGCGGCGCCTTGCGCAGCGATGCCTGACCAGCTTCGAGCCGGGCCAGCTCGAGCAACTCCGCGACCCCAACTCCGGCCCGTTGCGCCGCTTCTCGAATCTCTTCGAGCGACTCGCGGTACGCACCGCCCTCTCGTTCACGCGAGAGGGTATGGCTCGCCGACGCCTGAATCACCGCAAGGGGCGTGCGCAACTCGTGGGCCGCGTCAGCGATGAAATCTCGTTGCTGTCGCATCGCGAAGCGGGCGGGCGCGAGCGAACGCCCAGCAACCCAATAGCCCGCCGCGCTCGCAACGAGGATCGAACCGATGGCCGCAAGCCAGATGCGGAAGCGGATCGAGGATGCGTCCTCACGAAAGGGCGTCAACTCGACCGTCGTCACGAACGCTTCGCGCCACTCCTCCCCCTCCTCCACCGGAATCGGAACGGCGTACGACAGGTAAGTGACCCCGTCGAAATCGAACTCGTCGAAGGTCGGCCGACCCCAACTGTTGTCCGCAATCGTGAACAGCGGCGGCTCGATCCACGTGTCGCCGACCGGGTTGGACCACCGATCGACGACATTCACCAGCCACGTGTTCCCCGGGCCAGTACCGTCGAACGCCGGCCAGTCGAGGGTGACGTCACGAATCACCGACTCCGCTTCGCGCTCGGCCGAATCCTCGATGCGATCGGTCGCCTCTCGAACCGCGTACCATCCAATCGCCCCAACCGCGAGTGCGGTCAACACGCTGTACAGCAAGGTCAGCTGGACTCGGGTGCGCTGCAGGTTCATCCGGTCGCCTCGGCAATCATCCGGTACCCGACGCCTCGGACCGTCTCCACCGGATCGTGGGCGCCGTCGAGTGCCAATTTGCGCCGAAGGTTGGCGATGTGGACGTCGACCACGTTCGAGAGACCGTCATAGTTTGCGTCCCAGACATGTTCGAGCAGGGTCTCGCGCCGCACGACTTCATCGGCATGTCGCATCAAGAACTCGAGCAGAGCAAACTCTCGCGCCGTCAACGGCACCGTGATCGCAGCTCGCCGCACAACCCTTGCCGCCGGGTCGAGCGTGACATCGCCAACCGTCAGGACCGGGGCGTGGCTGCTGGCGGGGCGACGCAGCAGGGCCCGGAGTCGAGCGGTCAGTTCGGGATAGTCGAACGGCTTGGTGAGATAATCGTCGGCGCCCGCATCGAGACCCTCGACCTTGTCGGACAGACCGTCGCGGGCCGTGAGCATCAACACCGGCAGGTGCGGCGAGGCAGCGCCAGAACCGCTGCGGATGTGACGACAGATCTGCATCCCGTCGCCATCCGGTAGGCCAAGGTCCAGGACTGCAAGGTCGTACTCGTTGCTCTGCAGCTGATGGAGCGCATCGATCATCGAGCCGCTCACGTCGACCGCATAGCCATCTTCGCGAAGGCCCCGTTCCACCACCGTGGCCAACGAGACGTCGTCCTCGACAAGTAGCAACCGCACCGCACCAGTGTGGCCCGCGTGAGATGAAGCTGTCATGAAGGACGGCTTCACGTTCAGATCACGCGTCGATTCGTACGGTCCAGCCATGAACCTCACCGCTGACGAGATCGAGCACCGAGAGGCCATCGCCCACCTGCTGCGGCGGACCACCTTCGGACCCGCCGCCCGCCAGGTCGAACGCCTCGCCGTCCGCTCGTACGACGACATCGTCGATGACCTGCTCGGCGACACCGCTGACCACGCCGCCCGCCGATCCGGCGTGGCCACCCCCAGCGGGCTTCAACCGCCGTATGGCTTGCGGGCCCGGCTCGAAGCAGAACGCACCGGCGAGTCCGTGCAACCGCAAACCAACGACGACGGCACGCCTCGCCTCGAAGACGAAGACGTCCTGCAGTGGTGGCTCGCCCAGCTCCGCCACCCCGACGCGGCGCTGCACGAACGCATGGTCTGGTACTGGCACGGCCACTTCACCGCCCACATCCACTCCGGCGAGTCGGAAATGGTGTGGAACCACCACCTCATCGTGCGGCGCCACGCCCTCGGCAACTTCCGCGACCTGACCCGGGCGATGCTGCAAGACCCCTTGATGCTGCTCTACCTCGACGGCGCCGGTTCCAACGGCGACAACCCGAACGAGAACCTCGGGCGGGAGACGCTGGAGCTGTTCACCCTCGGCGTCGGCAACTACACCGAAGACGACGTGAAGGCCGCAGCCCGCGCCCTCTCTGGCTGGCATGTCGACTGGGACACCAAAGCAGCGTACTTCGAGCCCGACACCCACTACCGCCGTCCGGTTTCGTTCCTCGGGACGCGAGCGCGATTCGGACTCGATGAACTCGTCGACGCCGTCTGTGACCACCCCGCCTGCGCAACGCATGTCGCAACCCGCCTGTACCGGCATCTCGTCGGTGTCGAGCCAACCGACGACGAGGCGGGCCGCCTCGGCCGGGTCTTTCGAACCGCCGACTTGGAGATCGCACCACTGGTCGCCGCCATCGTTCGAAGCGACGGCTTCCGAACCTCTCGCCGCAGCCGACCACGTCAACCCGTCGAGTGGCTGATCGGCGCACTGTCGGCCCTCGGTGCAACCGACTCCCCGATCGACACGTGGCAGCTCTACGTCGCCGGCCAAGTGCCGTTCTCACCGCCAAACGTCGCCGGTTGGCCTGACGACGATCGATGGCTCGGCGCCAGCCAGATCCTCGCACGAGTGAATCGAGTCCTCGACCGGTCATGGGATGACTCGTTCGACACATCGATCGAACCAACCGTCGACGCAGTTCTCGCCCGATGCTCACTGTGGGACATCTCACCCGAGACCCGAACCACGCTCGACGACGCAATCCAGCGCCAAACCGAGTTCGACTCCGGTCTGGAACTGCTCTTCGCGCTGACGCTGTGCTCCCCCGAATTCGCCCTCGCCTGACCCTCCCATCCGCCACCCCGCCCGAGCCGAAAGCCCCGCCATGACCCTGCCTCCTGGTTTCCCGAACCCCTCCGAACGTCCTGCACCCGAGATCGCCGCGCCGGTTTCCGCCCCGCCCGCCATTCCGCCCGCGCCGGGTGGAGCGGGGACCGGCCGGTCTCGCCCGACCCGACGGCAACTTCTCGCCATGCTCGGCGTCGGGGGCGTGCTCGCCGCGGGCGGCTACCGGGCGTTCACCGCCGGCAACGGAGACCCCCGTGCGTTTCCCGGCCTCGGCCCGAGCTCCGCTCCCACAATCCCCGCGCCCGCCGTCGTCGCCAGCGGCGCGCCGTCGGCCGACGTCGCCGGCCGGATGCTGGTCGTCGTCGAACTCCGGGGCGGCAACGACGGGCTCGCCACCGTGGTTCCCGAATCGGGCCGCCTCCGCGACCTCCGACCATCGCTGCTCAATGCAGACACGGCGCTCGCCGACTTTGTCCCCGGCACCCAGCTCCACGGGGAACTCACCGGCCTCCGGGATCGAGGGCTCGCCGTAGTACAAGGGATCGGTACCGCGGTTCCCGACGGCTCCCACTTCGAGATGGAGACCCGCTGGTGGCAAGGCGACAGCTCCGGCGACCTCAGCATTCGAACCGGCTTCCTCGGTCGACTGTGCGACGAACTCGCCGCCCCCGGATCCATCACCGGCGTCACCGTCGGCCAGGCCGCCTCACCGTTTCTCACCGCCGAAAAAGCAACAACGATCGGCATCCCCGACCCCTGGGCCGGTTGGTTTCTCGGCGAAGACGACGCCTGGTTCCAAAACCTCCGTCGCGGGCTTCGCTCCATGTCAGCCGACGGAACCGGCACTGGTCGCCTCGGCATCGCCCGCACCGGCCTGAGCGACGCCCTGGCGTTCGGAGAACTCCTCGAATCGCTGCAAGGCGAAGCCGAAGCGGTCTACGCCCAAGACGACAGCGGCCAAACCGGACGCGAAGCCAAGGGCTACCCCGAAACCGACCTGGCCTTCCAACTCCAGATCGCAGCCGGTCTCCTCGCCAGTGACACGGGGGTACGAGTCATCCACGTCGAGCTCGGCGGCTTCGACACCCACGACAGCCAGATGTACGGCCACGACGACCTGATGCGAAACCTCGGTCCGTCCCTCGCGGCCTTTCACGACGACCTCGCTGCTCGAGGCCTGGCCGACAAGACACTGACCCTCACCACCAGCGAATTCGGGCGACGCCCCGAAGAAAACCAGTCCGGAACCGACCATGGAACCGCAGGGCCAGCACTGCTCAGCGGCCCCGTCAACCCCGGCCTCTTCGGCGACGCACCACCCATCGAACGACTCGACGACGACGGCAACCTCATCGCCACCACGATGCTCGACGACTACTACGCCACAATCGCCGAGGGATGGCTCGGCATCGATGCCAACCTCGTTCTCCCCAACGGTGGGACCGTCATCACCGAACTGTTCGCCTGAACCCACCGCGACCACACCCCGCCCGGCCATCACGTCGCACTCCGATCGGTCGAGGCCCGCTACGGTGACGGCATGCCCGTCGTCGCCGTGGTGAACCAAAAAGGTGGGGTGGGCAAGACCACGATCACGCTCGGACTCGCCGCCAGCGCATGGGCGAGCGGCATCGACACCTTGGTGATCGATCTCGACCCACAAGGCAACGCCACCACCGGACTCGGTGTCTGGGAGCCACCGTTCTCCGTCGACCAAGCCCTGGCCGAGGAACGAACCGGGTCGATCAACGGGCTGCGAGTCGCCAGCGCATGGCCCACCGAACCCGACGGCGTCCGCCCCCCATCGGTCGTACCCGCAACCCCGGCCCTCGCAACCCGAGAATCGCAGCTCCTCACCGACCCCATCGGCGCCAACGATCGCCTGGCGATGGCGCTTCACGGCGTCGGACACGAACTCGTTTTGATCGACTGCCCCCCATCGCTCGGCCTGCTGACCGTCAACGGGCTCTTCGCCGCCGACCGAGCCCTCGTCGTCACCGAACCCGGAGCATGGGCATCTGACGGTGTCACCCAAATCATGCGCACCGTCGAACGCATCGCCGTTCGCCGCGAACCCGGCGCGCTCACACTCGCCGGGGTCGCAGTCAACCGGCTCGGCCGCACCCGCGACAACACCTACTGGTACGAACAGCTCAAAGCCGACCACGGCGAACTCGTCCTCGACCCGATCCACCTGCGCGCCGCCATCCCAGAGGCCTCCGCCGCCTCGATGCCGATCCACGCCCTCGGCCCTCGACCCGGCGCCGCCGAAGCCGCCACCGAAATCGACAAGCTCTTCTCAACCGTCGTCCCCGAGTTCTTCGTGGCCAACCCACCGGAGGCATCTCATGACGTATGACCCCCAAGCCAACCGGCGCCGCCCGAAACCGGCCAGCGCCGACCCGGCGCCGGTCGACGCCCTCCTCGGCGACACCACCCCCGAGGCCGCAGCACCAAGCTCTCTGGATGGGGTCACCTCGCGGGCAACCACCGATGACCCACCGCCCGCCGTCGGCGTCACCCCCGCCCCCGCCGACCCCGTGCCAGACTCGCTCGTCATCAGCACCGGCATGGGCGCCGCCATCGGCGGCCTCATCAGCCTGCTCACCCTTCGCTGGTTCTGGAAACGCCACCAGCGCCGACGCAGCCAGTAACGCACAGCACCACCGGCGAGCTGGTCAGCTCGCAGCACCACCGGCGAGCTGGTCAGCTCGCAGCACCACCGGCGAGCTGGTCAGCTCGCCATGCGCTCGTCGAAGTCGTTGAGCGCCGCAGCCTCAGCGTCGCGGCGGGCCTGGCGTTTTGCGGCCTCTTTCATGCCCTCCGGGCACCGATCGACATACGGGCACCACCCACAAAGCGGACCCGTTCGCGGCTCGAACACGTCGGTGTCGCACGCCGTGTTGATCGCCGACCACGTACCGGCCAGCTTCTCGACGACGCCATCGATCTCGTCCTGGGTCACCTTGATCCCAACCGGCCGTTGACCGAGGTACAGCAGCCGAGCATGCACCGGCATCTCGCCCGTCGCCTCCTGCACGGCGGCCGCATACAACAGCACCTGATCGAGCCGGCCCCGCCGGTACCGCGGCGACGGCGCCTTCCCCGACTTGTAATCGGTGACAACCAGGCCGTCGCCCTCCTCGTCCAACCGATCGACGATCCCCCGGAACGGCACGCCACCCAGATCGGCTTCGACGTCTTGCTCCGTCGCTCGGACCTCGACCCGCTTCGGGTCTTCGAGAGCCCACAGCCCCTCGATCGCCATCCACGACTTCCACCGGAACTGCTTGGCCTGCTCGGCGTCATAACCCAGCGCCTGGAAATCAGGGTCAGCTTCGACCTCGGGCCATTCCTCGCGAGCGATCAGCTTGGCCGCGTCGACCGTGCGCGCCTCCGGAGCTCGTTGCATGAACAACTCGAGCACCCGATGAGCGAAGCTGCCAGCGAGCGCCGCCTCCCCCGGCGGGTCGGGAAGCCGTTCGACGTAGCGCATCCGCCACCGGCGAGGACACTGCTCGAACGTCCCGGCACCAGACGGCGACAGGCGCGGCGGCGGGGTGGGAACCACCGCTTCGGAGCGCTCACCATCGAATGCCATAGATGTAGTTCTACTCGATGGGTGTGACAGCCGCCCGGTCTCGCACGTACCGTTGCCCGATGAAGACACGCGCCGCCGTCGCCTACGAGGTCAACGCCCCATGGGTCGTCGAGGAGTTCGAGATCAACGATCCCGGCCCCGAAGAGATTCTCGTCAAGATGAGCTACGCCGGGCTGTGCCACTCCGACGAACACATCCGGCTCGGCGACTTCACCGATGGTGCCCTGCCCATGGTCTGCGGACACGAGGGCTCCGGCGTCGTGCAAGCGGTCGGCGACCATGTGCGTGGGTTCGCCGTCGGCGATCATGTCGCCGCATCGTTCATTCCCTCCTGTGGCCGCTGCCCGTCATGTGCCGACGGGATGCAGTACCTCTGCGACAACGGCGCAGAGATCATGGCGGGCACCGACAAGTTCTTCGGCCCGAGGGGCCCGGTCAAAGCGATGTCGGGTATCGGCACCTTCTCCGAGTACGCCGTCGTCCACGAGAACTCGATCGTGCCGGTCGGTGACTGGTACCCACTCGAAGCCGTTTCGCTCTGCTCGTGTGGCGTCGCAACCGGCTGGGGTTCAGCCGTGAACGTCGCCGACGTTCGGGCGGGAGACACGGTCGTCATCATCGGGACCGGCGGCATTGGCGTCAACGCCGTGCAAGGGGCCGCGATGGCCGGCGCCGCCAACATCATCGCCGTCGACCCCATCGAGATGAAGCGAGAGTTCGCGCAAACCATGGGGGCCACCCATGCGGTCGCGTCGATCGAGGATGCGGCACCGCTCGTCGATGAACTCTCGTGGGGACGCGGCGCCAACTCGGTGATCATCACGGTCGGCGACGCAACCTCTGACCTGTTTGCGCCGGCGATGGCGATGGTCGGCAAGGGAGGCGGCCTCACCCTCACGTCACTCAGCGACATGATGCAGAACGAGATCAGCCTCAACACCGTCGACTTGGCGATGAGCGGCAAACATCTCCACGGCTCGATCTACGGCTACTGCAACCCCCGCGCCGACATACCCCGCCTGCTGCGCCTCTACGACCAGGGGAAACTCAAACTCGACGAGCTCGTCACCCAGACCTACGCCCTCGAGGACATCAACGAGGGCTACCGGGCCCTGCACGAAGGCGAGATCATTCGCGGGCTGATCGACTTCTCGCTCTAGGCGTTGCTAGAACCCGGGACGCGCTTCGAGGGCGGTGATCATCCGGTCGAGGGCATCGACGACCTTGGCCGTCGGGCACGCCACATTGAGCCGGATGCACCGTTCAGCGTCCGCAACGAACTTGTGAGGCCCTTCGACCAACACGTGGGCCTCCCGAGCAAAGAAGGCGCTGAGATCATCGATCCCATCGACATGGTCACCGAGATCGATCCAGGCCAGATAGGTCGCGTCAGGCATCTCGAAGCGGGCGTTGGGCAGCCGAGAGGCAATCGTCTCACCGACCAGCCGCAGGTTGTGGTCCAGATGCTCGCGCAGCGCATCGAGCCACTCATCACCGTCGCGGTACACCGCAGTGGCGGCGGCCAGGCTCAACGGATTGGTGATGCCTGGCGCCCGCTTGTCCATCTCCTCGCGCACGTCGTCATTGGGAATGATGATGTTCGAAAACAGCAAGCCCGCCAGGTTGAATGTCTTACTCGGCGCCAAGCACGTGATGACCTCATCGTCGGCGGGAACCAGTGACGCCAGCGGTGTGTGGCGCCGACCCGACCGCAGCAGATCGGCGTGGATCTCATCAGAAATGATGCGCACCCCATGGGTGCGACACAGGTCGGCCACGGCGATGAGCTCATCATCGCTCCACTCCCGACCCACCGGGTTGTGCGGGTGGCACCACAAGAGCAACGTGACGGCTGGGTCGGCCAGCAAGGCCTCCAGCGCCACCAGGTCAACGGTCGTCCGCTCATCGACGATGGTGAGCGGACAGGTCACCAGTTCGAGCCCGTGCTGCTCAGGCGCCTCTTCAAACCAGTGATAAGCCGGCGTGATGGTTGCGATCTTGTCGCCGTCGTCACACATGATGTCGATCAGGTCGACCAACGCAGGGACGACCCCACGACCGATCACCAGATGCTCTGGATCGAACGACCAGCGATAGCGGCGATCACACCACCCCAGAAAGGCGGCGACATAGGCGTCGTCCTTCGCTTTGGTGTACCCCAGAATTCGCCGATCGAGCCGGGCTCGCATCGCCTCCATCGCAACCGGTGGGGCCGCAACATCCATGTCCGCCACCCACATCGACAGCACATCGGCATCCGGTGGTGGCAGCGCATCGTCCGGGACATCGCCCAGCAAAAACTCGCGGTAGGACTCAGAGGCGACCGCGGCGGTGCCCTCCCGATCGATGATCTCGTTGAAATCGACTGTCACATGGCCGATAGTGCCACATGACTCTGACTCGCACGGGTGCGGCGGCACCGGCGACGACGGCTTCGACGGCTTCGACGTCAACCGAAGACGCCATCACCCTCGTCATTACCGCATGGCTGATCGCCGGGCTGTTCATCGATGGATACGCCCACGTCAACATCATCGACACCGAGACCGAAGACTTCTTCACACCGTGGCACGCGATCTTCTATGCCGCATTCCTCTCGCTGGCCGGATGGATTTTCGTGATCGGACGACGTCGTGCATCGGCCGCCCCGGTGATGACATGGTTTCCAGACGGCTACCAGTACGCGGTCTTCGGCGTCGGGATCTTCGCGCTCGGCGGAATTGGCGACGGGATCTGGCACACGATCTTCGGGGTCGAGGTCGGCATCGACGCGCTCCTGTCCCCCACCCACCTCATCCTCTTCATCGGCGGGCTCTTGCTGCTGTGGACACCGGTACGGGCCGCGGCCGCCCGCCACGACCCGTCGCCTGCGCTCGCCGTCGGCGCCGCCGCGCTCACGACCGCATTGCTCGTGTTCTTCACGGAGTACCTCTTCTTGCTTTCCGAGACATGGATCGTCGGCATCCGCTTCGAACCGCGGACCAGCGAAGGCTGGGAATACGTTTCGCTCTTTCTTGCCGCCGTCGTCGTCCAGGTGATCGTGCTGGCGGGGCCGCTGTTGCTGATCGCTCGGCGATGGGCCTTGCCGTTTGGTTCCGCGACCGGCATCTGGACGTTCGCAGCGCTGCTCGAGATGTACGCATTCGACCACGACGCCACGGCGGTCCAAGCCCTGGCGGTCGGTGGCGTCGCATTCGACATCACCTTCCGGTTTGCGTCGACCCGGCGGGTTGCCGTGGCCGCGTTCATCGGCCCGGTTGTCACCTTCTCGACCTACTTCCTGCTCGCCGCTGACGTGCAGACCATTCGCTGGCCGCCGGAGATTTGGGGTGGCGCCATCATGATGGCGGGCTTCACCGGCCTGGGCCTCGTCGCCATGCAGGAATCGGGCCGGCACGAACCAATCACCGCCAAGATCTGACCGGCCTCGACCTGTCACGCGACCAGTCGCCTAGCCTCGACGTCGTGAACGACGTGAAGGACCTCGCGCTCGCCATCAAGGATCGCATCAGCCGCCACAACGCACCGATCTTCGCGGGTGGGGTTGCCTTCTTTGCCTTCCTCGCGTTGATCCCGGCGCTGCCCGGCATCATCGGCATCTACGGCTTGGTGTCTGACCCCAACGATGTCACCGATCAGCTCAGCGAAGCACTCGAAGGCGCTCCGGAGACGACACGCGACTTCCTCGTCGAGCAGATGTCGTCGATCGCCGGCGGAAGTGGCGGCGCTCTCGGCCTCAGCGTCGCCATCTCCATCGGGCTTGCACTCTTTTCCGCCTCTGGTGCCGTCGCCAACCTCATCAAGTCGCTCAACGTCGCCTACGAACTCGATGAAACCCGCAAACCATGGATCCTGCGCGGGCTTGCCATCGGGCTGATGCTCGGCGGCATCGTCTTGTTGCTGGTCGTGACCTTTCTCATGGCGGCGCTGCCACCGCTGCTCAGCAACGTCGGCCTCGGAGGGGTCGCCTCGTTGGCGTTGAACACCCTTCGCTTCCCGATCCTGGGAGCCGTCATGGCGATCGGACTCTCGGTCCTGTACCGGCTCGGCCCCGATCACCGAGGCAACGACAAACCACTCGCACCAACCCTGATCACCGTGGGCGGTCTTGTCGCCACCGTGCTGTTCGTCGTGTTGTCCGGGCTGTTCTCCTTCTACACCGCCAACCTCGGAAGTTACGGCGAAACGTACGGCCCGCTGGCCACCATCGTCGTGTTGTTGCTGTGGTTCCAGCTCTCGGCGCTTGCGATCATCGTCGGCGCCGAGGTCGACGCCGAACGCTCCGACCGAGAATGGAAGGCCCGGACCGGGCTCGAGGCCGACGCGGCACGCGCCCACAACGGGGTTGGTGCCATCGAGGCGATGCTCGGGGCGTACTCCGCACGCGACACCGATGCGGTGCTGGCCACCTGGCACCGTCGCGGCGTCGAGCGCCACCCGCTCTTCGGCGAGGTCGCGGTACCCGACCAGCTCCGCAGTGAGCTCGATGCGCTCTTCGGCGCGCTGCCCGACCTCACCATCGAACTCGACGACGCAAACGGCACCGGGCACGCCGCAACCGCCCGCTACCGCATGACCGGCACGTTCAGTGGTGAACCATGGCATGGGGTCGTTGCCAACGGTCGAACCGTCGACCTCGACGTCGTCTCGCTCGTCCAGCTCGAAGAGGGCTTCGTGGTGCAGCACGAACTCGTCTTTGACACCGGCGCACTCACCCGTCAGCTCGGATTTCGTCCCGGCGATCAGTCCCGTTCGGCTCGAGGTCGCGCCGCGTTCGGGCGGCTTCGGCGCCGCGTCCAAGATCGGCGCAGTGCTGCTGACGACAGTGCTGCTGACGACATCGAACCCGCTGCCTAGACTCACGCCATGGGACGAATCAGGAACACGATCGATTTGGCGAAGACCTCCTGGGGGGTGCTGCAAAAAGACCGTGAACTGATCGTGCTCCCGGTCCTGAGCTTCTTCGTTGGCCTGATCGTGCTCGCCGTGTTCGTTGTTCCTGGCATCCTGGCGTTGCCCGAGGAAACGACGAGCGGCGCATCCGAGGAGCAAGCGCTTCCCGCCCTGTCGGTCATCCTGTTCGTGCTCGGCTCCTTCGCCGCCACGATCGTCAGTGTCTTCTTCACCGGCGCACTCGTCGCCGGCGCCCACGAGCGCATGAGCGGCGGCGACCCCACCGTCGGCAGCGCCATCGGTAAGGCCGCCCAACGCATCGGGGGCCTCGTGCCCTGGGCGATCCTCACCGCCACCGTCGGCATGATCATCCAAGCTCTCCGCGAACGAGCTGGCTGGCTGGCCAACCTCTTGCTTGGCGGCATCGAAATGGCCTGGAACGTCGCCTCGTTCCTCACCATCCCTGCCATCGTCATCGACAACAAGGGCCCGATCGACGGGTTCAAGACCTCGACCGGGCTCCTTCGGCAAACCTGGGGTGAGAACCTTGCGTCACAGGTCGGGTTCGGGCTGCTGAGCTTCGTGGCGATCATCCCGGCCGTGCTGCTCGTCGTCCTCGCAGCCGCCGCCGGCGTCACTGCGTTCACCGTCGCGGCGTTCTTGATCGCCGCGGCATGGATCGCGCTCGTACTCGCCGTGGTCAGCGCCCTCAGCGGCATCTTCCGCGCTGCGCTGTACATGTACGCAACCTCCGGACAGACGCCGGAGGGGTTTGAAGCCGCCAACCTTGGCGGCACCTTCACCCGGAACTAGCCCGCCCCTAGACGTCGAGCGTGGCGGCGTCGACCAGGGCCGAGTTCTTCACGAGAAAATCGCGGCGGACGCTCACGTCGTTGCCCATCAGCACGTCGAACATCTTCGCCGCTTCCTTGGCCTGCTTCGCGTCGTCCATGGTCAATCGCTTCAACGTTCGCGTCTCGGGGTCGAGCGCACAATGGCGAAGCTCGTCGACGTTCATCTCGCCGAGCCCCTTGAACCGCTGCCACTTGATGTTCTCGCGCTTGCGGTTTCCTTTGCACAGCTCGTCGGTGACCGCTTCGCGCTCATCGTCGCTGTAGACCCGATAGATGTCGTCGCCGACCTTCGTCGTGTAGAGGGGCGGCTGCGCAGCGTAGACATTGCCCGCCTCGAGCATGGGCCGCATGTACTCATGGATGAGGGTGAGCAGCAGGCAGCGGATGTGGCTGCCATCCACATCGGCGTCGCAGAGGATCACGATGCGGCCGTACCGGGCGTCGTCGAGCGTGAAATCCCGCCCGGCACCGGCGCCAACCGACGTGAACAGGGCTTGGGCCTCGGCATTGTCGAGCACCTGCTTCTGGCTCGCCTTCGCCGCGTTCACCACCTTGCCTCGCAACGGCAGGATGGCCATCGTCTCTGAATCACGACCCCGCTTCGCGGGCCCAGCGGCCGAGTCACCCTCGACCAAGATGATCTCGCTGTCGGCGCCGTGCTTGCGACAGTCCGCCAACTTCTCTGGCATGCCGGTCGACCCGAGCCGCGCTGCCTTGCGCTTGTTCTCGAGCACCTGTTTCGACGCGACCCGGTTCTGGATCGCGGTCGCCAGCTTGTCGGCGATGGCCTTCACATGGCTGCGCGGCCCGCCGTTGGGTTCGAACCACTCCTTGAGTTGTTCGTAGGCGATCCGACTCACGATGCCTTCGATGGCGGGCGTGCCCAGCTCCTGTTTGGTCTGTCCCCGGAACTGCGGCTCGGGGAACGTCACCTTGATCGCAGCGACAAGCCCCTCCTGGACATCGTCCTTCACCGCCTTGTGTTTGTCCTCTTTCTTCAGCTTGGCCAGCTTGCGGCTGTCCTTGAGCACGACATTGTTCACGACTCTGGTCAATGCCTTGTCGAAGCCGGCCTGATGGGTGCCGCCCTGGCTCGTCGGGATCGTGTTCACGAACGAGGCAATCTTGGTGTCGTAGCCAGTCGTCCACCGCACGGCGACATCGACGCGACACTCACGGTCGACATCGGTCATCTTGCCGTCGACCGGCACCTTCTCGGTGAACGTGTCGATACCCGAACACGTGATGATCTGATTGACCGGCGAACCCGTCGACAGGTGTTCGACCAGATCGGCGAGACCGCCCCGGCTCACGAACTCGAACGGCTCGGCCAGTCGCGAACCCTCGCCGACCCCGGACGCCGTGCGCTTGTCGGTGACCGAGACCTTCATCCCCGGCACGAGGAAGCATGCCTGGGTCGCTCGGGTGCAGATCTCGTCGACATCGATCACCGCATCGGGATCGAAGATGTCGAAGTCGGGCCAGAAGCGAACCCGAGTACCCGTCTTGTTCTTCGAGATGCGCTTGGCTTTCGTGAGGGCGTGGCCCTTCTTGAACCGGCCGCCACCCGCCGCGTCGGCGAACTGGCCGGCAACCCGTTCCTTGAAACCCAGAACATGGGTGTGACCCTCGCGGTCGACCTCGGCGATGAGCTTCGAGGCGAGTGCATTCACCACCGACGCACCAACGCCGTGCAGCCCGCCCGACGACGAGTAGGCGCCACCGCCGAACTTGCCGCCCGCATGGAGTTCGGTGAACACGACTTCAAGCGCAGAGACCTTCTTGCGGGCGTGCATGCCGATCGGAATACCGCGGCCGTTGTCGGCGACCTCGATCGACTTGTCGCGGTGCAGCGTGACATCGACCTTCGAGGCAAAGCCGGCCGACGCCTCGTCGACCGCATTGTCGATCAACTCCCACACCAGGTGCATGAGGCCATCGGAGCCGGTGCCACCGATGTACATGCCGGGGCGTTTGCGGACCGCGTCGAGGCCCTCCAGTGTCTGGATGGCATCGGCGTCATACCCCGAGGACGAGGCGGCCTTCTTGTTCGCCGCTGCTTTCTTGGGAGCCATACGGCGAACGTAGCGGGCGGGTGTGACGAGGCGGTGGCACTCCCGGGTGTCCTACGCTGAGCGCACGCGGCGCGTGTCGACGGCCTCGACGCCGAGAGGGTGCGTGGGTCAGACCGAGGCGCGCAGATCGCTCGGGTCGAGCCCGGTCTGCAGCAACGACTTGGCGTTCTCGAGGTTGAGGGGACGACTCAGCAAAAAGCCCTGCACCACATCGGCGCCGAGGATCTTCAGCGCCTCGAGCTGAGCGGTCGTCTCGACACCTTCGGCGATGACCTCGAGCCCGACGGCATGCCCAAGATCGATGACCGACGCAACGATCTGCGGATCAGCCAACTCGGAGTCGTAGCTGCCGCTCACGAAGGCCTGATCGACCTTGAGGTGGTCAGCGGGCAGATCCCGGAGGTAGCGAAGCGACGAGTAGCCGGTACCGAAGTCGTCGATGGCGATCTGTACACCGATGGCTCGCAACCGCTCGAGTCCTTCGGCGATCAACTCGGCGTCTTCCACCATGGTTGTCTCGGTGATCTCCAAGACGAGCGCTGATGGCTGGGTGCCGG
Organism: Actinomycetota bacterium; assembly: GCA_039188975.1. GTDB lineage: Bacteria > Actinomycetota > Acidimicrobiia > Acidimicrobiales > Aldehydirespiratoraceae > UBA11606. The sequence goes on along the minus strand of JBCCYT010000005.1, from coordinate 11,187 downwards.
TACTCCGAAGGAGCGCTTCGACGTCCTCGACGAAATCAGGGTGAGAGAGATCTCGGGCCGAGACATTGACACCGACCACGACCGTCGGGGTGATCGCTCGGAGCTCGGTGACGGCTTCGATGGCGGCGCGCAGCATGAACCGGTCGATGCGGTCGACGAACCCGACCTCTTCGGCCAACTCGATGAATTCGCCCGGACTCACCATGCCGACGCCTGGTCGGTTCCAGCGCACCAGCGATTCGAACGCCACGATTCGCAGACTTTCGGTATCGAACAGGGGCTGGAAGTGCGCTTCGAGCTCGCCATGATCGATCGCGGCTCGCAGCGCAAGCTCCATGTCGGTGCGCCGCTCTGTCCAGTCCCGAAGGTCCTCGTCGAAGAACTCGAAGCGATCTCGACCGTTCTTCTTGGCGCGATACATGGCGAGGTCGGCGTTGCGAAGCAGCTCGTCGACGGTCATGTCGCCATCGCCGTGCGCGATGCCGATGCACGCTGCGAGCTGGATCGGCACACCGTCGACGTCGACTGGCGCTTCGAGCGCAGCCTGGATACGGCGGGCGGTTTGTTCGACCTGTTCGAGTTCGCCGGCGTCCTCCATCAGCACGACGAATTCGTCGCCCGCGAGTCGGGCCACCGTGTCAGCAGCCCGCACGCTCGACATGAGACAACGAGAGAAGTGCATCAGGATCTGATCGCCGGCGTCGTGACCGAACGTGTCGTTGATCACCTTGAAACGATCGAGATCGAGGAACAGGAGGGCGACCTGGGTGTTCTTCGTTTTCGAACGAGCGAGTGCCTGTTCGACCGTGGTCGTCAGCAGGCTGCGGTTGGGCAGCCCGGTGAGCGAGTCGTGCGTTGCCTGGAACACCATTGCCTCGGCGGCCTCGTGGCGGTCGACGGCAAGGGCGCCGAGGCCAGCAGCGAAGGCGAGGATCAGTTCGAAGTCGGCGGGCGGGGCGACGCCGTTCTCACACGTCCATTCGAGCTCACCGAGCACCATGTTCGACTCGCGAGCGACCATCGGCGCGGCACCGGCCCGCAGCGGGTTGCTCGGATCGGCACCCACACAGAACTGCAGTTCGATCCCAGGGAGATGTTCGGCAGTTCGGTGCTTGATGCGATCGAAGACCTCGCGGGCGGGGCGGTCGGTCGCGACCAGCTCGAGAATCTCGGTCTGGATGAGCGCGAGCGCCTCCGCACGATCCTTGTCGGCCCGAGCGCCGAGGTATCGCTGCTGTTCCTGCGTGAGGTGTTCGCTGGCGTTTCGGTAGTTGGTGCGATGGATCCACCACATCAAGACGACCAGCAACACGATGAGTACCAAGGTGAGCGCAGCCGCGACGACCACGACCTTCTGGGCGGCGTCGACGTCATCCTCGAGATCGAGGACCAGCTCGACGTTGCGGATTTCGCGATCGCTCAGTATCTGTCTCGATGCACTCATCGCATCGTCGACCAGGGCCTGAAGGGCTTCATCGGTGGGACTCGACCGCGGCGGGCGGCCGATCGAGGCGATCTCGCGGATGCCATCGAGGCTGGCACGAATCACCTCGACCTGTTCGGCGAGGCGTGGATCGACGGCCGCCTCGTCGAGCGCCGTGCGCAGTTGTCGTTCCACCAGGGCAGCCGACAGCTCAACCGACGCGGCGTCGGCCTCACCAGCTCGCCACGCCTCGACGTCTTCGTCCAACTTGACGATCTGTCGTTCCAGACTGCTCCGGTCGCCAAGGACGTCTTGCAGCTCGTAGGCGAGCGCCAACGACCGGTCGGCCACATCGCGACTGGCGCGGGTCATCAGCAGGCCGATCACCCCGACCAGGAGAAGCATCAAGCCGAGCAGCAGGTACTGCGAGCGCGTCAACCGGAGGTCTTCGACGGCGTCGGGTGCCGCAGGTGGCGATCCAGGATCGACGGCGTCGTTGCGGATCATTCCACCTCGATCTCGGCAAGGCTCCAGATCCACAGCGCAAGGTTCCGGCCGAGCGGGCTGTCCGGGTCGGTGAAGACCACCCGGATCGGTCCGCCATCGGCAACGGCGATCGGTTCGTCGGCCTGCCGGGTGACGAGCAGGGCCGAGTCCTCGACGAGTTCCGCCATCGTGAACGACACCTCATAGTCGTCGAGGGCCCGCAGCACGAGCGTCGCGTCGTCAGCCACGCCTGCGGCCTGGAGCACGGCAGCCAGCGATACGCCGGTGAACTCCATCTCGGCGCTCACGAAGGGTTCGAAGACCGTCGCGGTGACCGGTCCGACCGATTCGAGGCCCGCCCGATCCGCCATGACTCGACCATCGGCGTTCGGTCGTTCGACCGAGCCGGAGATCGTCAAGACGACGTCGTCGGTCGGGGCGGCGATCGCCGCCGGCCCGACGGAACGCTCGGCACCGACGGACGTCTCGGCGGTGCCGCATCCAGTGAGAAGGCCGAGGCCGGCGAGAAGGAGCGCGAAGAGGCGATACACGGAACTACTCCAGAGAGATCGACGTAGGAGCAAGCCTCGGCACCGAACCCGGTCCGATGAGAGAAACCGCTCAGACCACGGTTCACCCCGCGCCGAGGGTCGGCGTGGCGGATGCCGCCGTAGCTCGGTGCGTCAGCTCGGCGCGCCGACGACGATCGACGCCGAGCCGTCGACACCGTGAGCGTCGCACAGCGCCCGCCAGGCGGTGAGGATCGACTGCGCGTCGGTGACGCTGGTGACCTGGCCGTCATCGTCGACATTGACGTTTGCGCCATGGATGGCGAACCACACGTCGGTCTCGCCGTCGTTGTCGTGAGGCACGGTCAGCGTGTGGACCGAATGGGCCGGCTCATAGAGGTACGAGCCGACCGTGTTGATGTAGTCCGGATACTCGGCGTAGCCCCACGAACCCGCCAGCGTGAGGGCGTAGACCGGGCCCGTGTGGTAGTGCCGCTGCACGACGAATCCCGGCGGGAACCGGTTTCGCAGGATCCACAGACCCTGATTGAGATCGACATGCAACAACTTGATGCCAAGCCCGCCTGCGTACACCCACGGGATGTCGTCCTCGCCCAGATGCAAGGCCTCGGTGAGACCGTGCATCGGCACCATGGACGGTGGCGCGTCGCTCACTGAGGCTTCGGTTCCTTCGGCAAGCCGAGCACCATTTCGCCCAGGATGTTGCGCTGCACCTGGCTGGTGCCGGCGTAGATCGTGCCGGCGCGGGCGTTGTAGAAGGCGCCGAGCCATGAGCCGGCGTCGTTCGGTGCGCCCGGCGCATCGGAATGGAACGACTTCTTGGCGGTCGACTCGGCGAGCATCGATTCGGGGCCGACAACGTCGAGTGCGAGTTCGGTGAGGCGCTTGTGGTATTCCGACCAGTAAAGCTTGAAGCCAGACTCCGCCGGGCCCGGGTGGGCGCCGCCGAGGAAGCGGGTGAGCGTGCCCATGCCGAGGTAGCGCATGATCTCGGCCTCGATGTAGGTCGCAGCGAGGCGGTCTCGCAGGACTGGGTCCTGGTTGGCGCCGGTCTCCTTCGCCTTCTCCGCCAGCTTTTCCCACTCGCCCTTGAACATGAGCGGCATGGTGGCGGCCGCTTCGCCCCGCTCGTAGCCGAGCAACGTCATGGCGACGGCCCACCCGGCGTTGACCTCGCCGATGACATTGCCCTTGTCGGTACGGGCGTCGGTGAAGAACGTCTCGTTGAACTCGTCGTCGCCGCTGATCATCTTGATGGGACGGACTTCGACACCGGGCTGATCCATCGGGCACAGCAAGAACGAAATGCCGCGGTGCTTCGGCGCGTCGGGATCGGTGCGGCACAGCACGAAGATCCAGTTCGCATGCTGCCCGGCGGAGGTCCAGATCTTCTGGCCGTTGATGACCCATTCGTCACCGTCGAGCACGGCCTTGCAACCGAGACCTCCGAGGTCGGAACCGGCGTCGGGCTCGGAGTAGCCCTGGCACCAGACATCCTCGCCGCTGATGATGCGAGGCAAGAAGTGCGCCTTTTGTTCCTCGGAACCCCAGTGCAAAATCGTGTTGCCGACCATCTGGATCGAGAACGCATCGTTGCCCGCCCCGGTCGGAGCGCCTGCCTTCTCGAACTCCTCGGCCAAGATCACCTGTTCGAGCTCTGACATGCCACCGCCGCCGTATTCGGTGGGCCACGACGGCGCGAGGAGGCCATTGGCAGCCAGCTTCTGTCGCCAATCGGCGGTCCACTCGAACGCCTCGTCGACCGACATGGCGCCGTATCCGGCCCACCCGGTCGGCAGGTTCGAGTCGAGGAACTCCTTGATGCGAGCGCGGAACGCCTCGGCTTCTTCGGTGTAGGTCGGATCCATAGGACGCGAAGTTACCCGGCCGTAGGCTCACTGACCATGTCGAACCCGAACGTCGCCCGCGACCGATACGTCGACCTTCTGACGGGGTGCCTCACCCGCGAGCTGTTTCTCGATGAAGACACTGTCGATCCGGCCATCCGGGCCGAGGGCCGAGACTGGCCTCGCACCGCAGAAACCATGGTGGGTGGTGCTCGCCTGGCCAATGTCCGTCACGCCGTCGAAACGGTCTTGGCCGAGGACATTCCGGGCGATCTGATCGAGACCGGTGTGTGGCGTGGCGGGGTCACGATTCTGATGCGAGGCATGCTCGAGGCGTGGGGTGATGCTGACCGGCACGTCTGGGTTGCCGATTCGTTCGAGGGACTTCCCGCACCCAATGTCGAGGCGTACCCCGACGACGAAGGTCACGATCTCTCCGGCGTGGCGACCCTCATGGTTGGCGCCGACATCGTACGAGCCAACTTCGAGCGCTACGGGTTGCTCGACGACCGGGTGCGGTTCCTTGAAGGCTGGTTTGCCGACACGCTCGCTCCTGCCCCGATCGAACAGCTCGCCGTGCTTCGGCTGGACGGCGATCTCTATGAGTCGACGATGGATGCCCTCGTGCCGCTCTACGACAGGGTCTCGCCGGGTGGTTTCGTGATCGTCGACGACTATGGGGCGTGGGAGCCGTGCCGCAAGGCGGTGCACGACTTCCGGGAGCGACACGGCATCACCGACGAGATCGTCGAGGTCGACTGGACGGGCGTGTACTGGCGCAAGTCCTGACGCGCTGACGGCGTCGTGTCAAACCCATGCGCAAGCCTCGCCGCATGGAACTCACGGGCTACGACCTTCGCTACCTCATCACCTCGCTCGTTCTCGATCATGGCGGAACAACCACGACCAGCGAGGTCCGCAAACGCCGCCTCCACCCGATGGGCGATGGCCGCTACACCATCGACGAGTTGCCCCGCTCGACCCGGGATCGGATCCGTCGTCATGCCCGCAACATCGAGGCATCGATCCTCGCGGGCGAGCCGTGGGCACCGCGTCGTCCATGGCCGCATCGCAGCGACGCGACGCTTGTTGCCTCGCCTTTTCGCGACGCGAACTGGCCACCCACCGCCACGTCTCCCAACCCCCTTCTCGACGCGTCGCGAAAAGGCGAGGCAACTACGGACACGGGAGACCGCAGCGGAGGGTCGGCCCCGATCTGACGGCCTGTCAGGTCAGGCCCTAGCCTCTCGGCCATGACCGATCGCTACACACTCGTGTCGGCCGACTGCCATGCCGGAGCCGATCTGCATACCTACCGCGACTATCTCGAGTCGTCGTTTCATGACGACTTCGACGCGTGGGCGGCCGACTTCGACAATCCGTGGGAGGACCTGACCGACGAGTCGAAGATTCGCAACTGGGACAATGGCGTGCGCCAGCGTCAGCTCGAGGCCGACGGCCTCGCCGCGGAGATCGTGTTTCCCAACACCATCCCTCCCTTCTTCCCGTCCGGCGCGCTCGTCGCCAGCCCACCAAAAACCGCGGACGAACTCACGCTGCGCTGGGCCGGCCTCCAAGCCCACAACCGGTGGCTCGTCGAGTGGTGCCAGGACTACCCCGGTCGACGAGCTGGGCTCGCCCAGATCTTCCCGAACGATGTCGAGGCCTCGGTGCAGGAGGTCTATTGGGCCGCCGAGCACGGCCTCAAGGGGGTGCTGTTTCCGGCGGTGCCGCCCGACGCGGATGTACCGAAGCTGTGGACCGACGTCTATGACCCGATCTATCGGGCCTGTGAGGAGACGGGCTTGTCGGTGAACCAGCACGGTGGTGGCGGTATCCCCGACTACAGCACGGCGAAAATCAAGAGCTTCCTGATGATCATGGAAGTGCCGTTCTTCGCGAACCGCAGCCTGTGGCACATCATCTTGTCGGGGGTGTTCGAGCGCTTCCCCAACCTTCAGTTCGTGATGACGGAACAAAAGACAGGGTGGGTGCCCGACACGCTGAAGAAGATGGACGGCATCTGGTACGCCTTCCGCAACGGCGGTGTCGGTGAGCTGCGCATGGATGGCAACACCCTCGAACGGTCGCCCTCGAGCTACTTCGCCTCCAACTGCACGATGGGAGCCAGCTTCCCGTCGAAGGACGAAGCCGAAGCGATCAAGACCCTCGGTGTCGGCAACGTCATGTGGGGCTCGGATTACCCGCATCGTGAGGGCACCTACCCCGACTCCGTTGCGTCGCTGCGCCACGTCTTCCACGACTGGGATCCCGCCGATCTGCACGAGCTGTTCGGGGGGACCGCGGCCAAACTGTACGGCCTCGACATCGAGCCGCTGGCGGCGCTCGAGCTCGGTCCCACCGTCGACGAGATTGCGACCCCGCTGACCGAAATCCCCGACAACCCGTCGATGGCGTTCGGCCGGCGCTTCTGAGGGCGTAGCGTCTCCGACGATGACGGAGCCGATTTCGACCTACTACGGACTACTGCGACGGATCCACGAGCTTCGCCAACCGAACCTCTACGTCGAAGTCGGCGTGCACGAAGGGCACTCGCTGGCATTCGTTCAGCCCGACACTCGCATCGTTGCGGTCGACCCGGCCCCGAAGGTGGCCGAACCACCGGCGCAGTCGACGATCGTTGCGCAGACCAGCGACGACTTCTTTGCCGATCCCGTTGCGCTGTGCGGTGAGTCGATCGATCTTTCCTTCGCCGACGGACTTCACCATTGGGAACAGACGCTTCGCGACGTCGCCAATCTCGAACGCCACAGCACGCCCGAAAGTGTGATCTTGATCCACGACTGCAACCCGATCGACGAAGTCACGGCGGCTCGGGTCCGGACCACGGCTGTCTGGACCGGCGACGTGTGGAAGACCATCGTGGCGCTGCGCCGCTATCGCCCGGACCTGTCGGTCGTGGTCGCCGATGTTGGCCCCTCCGGGCTCGCCATCGTCACCGGGCTCGACCCGACCAACACGATCCTGTTCGATCGATACGACGAGATCGTGACCGACATCGACCAGCTCGGATGGGCCGACATCGAGTCCGCCGACCGCAGCGACCTCCTCGGCCTCGTTCCCGGCGACTGGACCGAACTCCAGCGCTATGTCGCCTGACCCGAACAATCCTCGGGATCACCGGGTTCGCAACGTCCTCTTCATCATGTGCGACCAGCTGCGACTCGACGCGCTGTCGTGCTACGGCGGGTCCGTCATCGAGACCCCGAACATCGATCGCCTTGCGGCCCGGGGAGTCGCCTTCGATCACGCTCATGTCCAGGGGTCGGTGTGCGGTTCGTCGCGCATGAGCTTCTACACCGGACGCTACGTCCAGTCTCACGGCACCCGCTACAACCGCATACCGCTGTCGATCGGTCAACGAACGCTCGGCGACCATCTGCGCAGCCAGGGTGTCCGGACCATGCTGGTCGGCAAGACCCACATGGCCGCGGACCGCGAGGGGCTCGGCATTACCGGTCTCGATCCCGATGCCCCCGAGACCATGTATCTGTCCGAGTGCGGTTTCGAACCGACCCTGCGCGACGACGGGTTGATGCCCGGCATCGCCGACATGTCGCAGCTGCCCTACAACCGGTTCCTGGCCGAACACGGATTCGACGGTCCCAATGCGTGGCATACGGCTGCGAATTCGGTGCTCGACGAACATGGGGAGCGAGTGTCGGGTTGGCTGCTTCGCGCCTCGAAGTATCCGGCCATCGTTCCCGACGAGTTGTCCGAAACCGCCTTCATGACCGATCAGGCGATCGAGACGATTCGAGCCGCTGGCGACGACCCCTGGTGTATCCACCTGTCGTTCATCAAACCGCATTGGCCCTACGTCGTGTCCGAGCCGTACCACCAGCTCGTCGACCCGCTCGACCTGCCTGCGCCCAACCGGTCCGAAGCGGAACTCGAGCACGACCATCCGGTACTGCGGGCATTCCGCGACCTGCGGGTGAGCCGCTCGATGTCACAGGAGCACATCCGCCGCACGGTGTACCCCGCCTATCTCGGGCTGGTGCTGCAGATCGACCACCACCTCGGCCGACTCTTCGCAGAACTCGACCGGCTCGGCCGAAGCGACGACACCATGATCGTGTTGACCAGCGACCATGGTGACTACCTCGGTGATCATTGGCTCGGCGAAAAGGATTGGTTGCACGACGAGGTGGTTCGAGTACCGATGATCGTCGTCGACCCCCGACCGGCTGCAGATGTCACCCGCGGCACGACCTCGAGCGCGCTGGTCGAAGCGATCGATCTCGTACCGACCTTTGTCGATGCGGTCGGCGAGATCACCCCGCAGATCGATCGTTGGCTCGAAGGACAAACCCTGGCGCCGCTCCTGCACGGTGGTGGGCAGCGACGCGAGACCGCCGTGTGTCAGTCGGAGTTCGCCTACGTCGAGGTCGATCTCGGCGACGACTACCGCCGCCAGCGAGCGACGATGCTGCGCACCGATCGGTTCAAGTACATCCTGAGTGAGACCGGCCCTGACCTGCTGTACGACCTCGACGCCGACCCGAACGAGTTCGTCGACCGCGCCGCCGACCCGGCGTTGGCGGCCGAGGCACGCGAACTTCGGGAGCGGTTGTTCGAGTGGTACCGCGACCGTTCCAACGAGATGACGACCGACCTGTCTCGGGCCTTGGAGTCATCTGCCGATGGGTTCAACGCCCATGCCCAAGGTGTGTTCATCGGCTATTGGGACGAAGCGGCAGCCGCGGAGGTCGGCGCAGCGCACCACCTCTCGTGAGCTGAGAATCACTCCCGCTCGTCAACCGGGCAACTTGGTCTAGCCTCCTGCCAGTTTCGACGGTGGGACATCGATCAGGGGGAATCCAATGCCGCAGACCGTGAAGGGCGTCGTCGCCATGGAGAAAGACGCGCCGGTGACGATCGAGAACATCATCATTCCCGATCCCGGGCCGGGTGAAGCGGTCGTCGCCATCCAGGCATGTGGGGTCTGCCACACCGACCTCCACTACCGCGAGGGCGGCATCAACGACGAGTTTCCATTCCTGCTCGGCCACGAAGCGAGCGGCATCGTGGAGTCGGTCGGCGAGGGGGTCACCGATGTGGCCCCTGGCGACTTCGTCGTTCTCAATTGGCGGGCCGTGTGCGGCAACTGTCGCAGCTGCAACAAGGGCCGGCCCGAGATCTGCTTCGACACGTTCAATGCCGAACAGAAGATGACGCTCGAGGACGGCACCGAACTGTCGCCGGCGCTCGGCATCGGTGCCTTCGCGGAGAAGACCCTGGTTGCGGCCGGTCAGTGCACCAAGGTCGATCCTGAAGCCCGTCCGGCCGCCGCCGGCTTGCTCGGTTGCGGCGTGATGGCCGGCATCGGCGCAGCCATCAACACCGGTGGTGTGAGTCGCGGAGACACGGTCGCCGTGTTCGGCTGCGGCGGGGTCGGTGATGCTGCGATTGCCGGTTCGGCACTCGCTGGCGCGTCGAAGATCATCGCCGTCGATCTCGACGACCAGAAGCTCGAGTGGGCCAAGGGGTTCGGTGCCACCCACACGGTCAACGCCAAAACCGAGGACCCGGTCGAGAAGATCCGGGAGTACACCGATGGCTTCGGTGTCGACGTTGCGATCGAGGCAATCGGCCTTCCCGAGGTCTACAAGCAGTGCTTCGAGGCTCGCGACCTCGCCGGCACCGTGGTGCTCGTCGGCGTACCCCGGCCCGACATGGAACTCACGCTGCCGTTCCTCGATGTGTTCGGCCGCGGCGGGGCGCTCAAGTCGAGTTGGTACGGCGACTGCTTGCCGAGCCGAGACTTTCCGATGCTGATCGACCTGTACCAGCAGGGCCGGCTCGATCTCGATGGCTTCGTCAGCGAGATCATCCCGCTCGACGGGGTCGAAGAGGCGTTCCACAAGATGGAGCGCGGCGAAGTCCTTCGCTCCGTCGTCGAGATCGACTAGCCCGCCACTCGAGGAGGAGCCATGACCGAGACGATCATCCCGGTCTTTCGAGTGAAGAGCGTGCAGGCCAGTGCGACCTGGTACGCCCGGCTGGGCTTCGAGCTGACGGGTAGCCACCAGTTCGAACCCGGATTCCCGCTGTACGGCTTTCTTCGCCGTGGGGAGGTGCAGATCCACCTCTCCGAGCACAAGGGTGACGCGCCGAAGAAGTCGCTCGCCTACTTCTGGGTCGATGATGTCGCCCCGGTCAGCGCCGAGTTCGGTGTGGCGGTGGAAACGCAGCCGTGGGGTCACGAGGTGTCGCTGACCGACCCGGACGGCAACCGAATCCGCGTCGCTCAGCCGATCTGACCGACCGCCTCGACGGGGTCGGCCGGCGGACCTTAGGCCGTGGGCACGAACGCTCGGCCGTCGACGGCGGCCCGGGCGCCGATCAGGTCCTGGGTCGTGACCTCCTCCGCAAGCTGTTCGTCGTCGCACGCTGCTACGGCCCGGCGTCCGGTGTCGAGCTCGATGATTGCGCACACGCGGGGTCCGGCGGTTGTGTAGGTGAGCACGGTGCCGGGGCCCGACGGGTCTTCGTCGAGGGAGGCAACGCCCGTTTCGGCCGTCGCAAGGTCGACCAGGTCCGCTGGTGGACACCGCACCGTCGGTTCGGTGCCCCAGACGGTGAGGCCGGGCTTGGTGAGCAACCCGCTGACCGCAGTGACCAAACCACGATCGCCGGGCCGCTCACGGAGTCGTTCGATCATCGCCACCGTGGCCTGGAACACGAAGTTGTTGAACGGTCCGCCAGCAAAGGCCATGCCGCCGGTGATCGTTGCCGGCGAGTCCGGATCGAGTCCGAGTTCGGCTTGTTGCACCCGCACGGCTGCCGGGAAGCACGAGTACAGCTCGACATGGTCGAGCGCTCCCAGCGGGGAGCCCAGTTGTGCTTCGGCGTACCGGCCGAGCACGCCCATCGC